>CAZLRN010000350.1:0-5215 GCA_964561715.1 uncultured Spirochaetales bacterium | reverse complement strand
GAGTTTGAGACTCGGAGAGAGCTGGAAGGCGAAGGGCGAACACAGATCGGCGGCGGTCCGTCTCAGGAGGAGTTCCGGCGGTTCGTCAGGGAATACGGGGCGGAAAATGCCGAGGCCATCAAGCGCTTTCTCAACAGCTGGCAGAACAACTACCAGAGGGCTGCATTCATCGATACGGGCGCCGAAAGGCGTGAGCGTTATGCTGAAATGGCCCGATCGATGGCGGCCGAGTTCGGATGGAAGTACGAAAACCTTCCCGGAAGCCGCGCCATGCTGGTCAAGTTGCTGACGGCTAAACAAACCAACGACGACATTCTCTTTGTGCTGCCGCACCACGTCACCATTTTCGATCCCACGGGACGAAAGCTCAAAGCGGTGCCCGTTTGGGAAAAGGGCGAAGCGAAGGCACCGCACACCTTTACTTTGACCGTTGGGGCGCTCCGTCCGATGCAAAGGGCGGTACGCCGGCTGGTGCATCTGGCGGGGATTCTTTCCCCCGATACGGCCTTGGAATCGACGCTGGAGGAACCTACACGGATGTGGTGATACATGATGCTTCGAGTTCCACCTGGATTGTCGAAAAGGCCAAGGCCCTGACCACCAAGTGGGATTACACCGTCGGCATAGACAGGGCCCTGGATCAGCTCGATCCCATGAATCTCAGATCCCTTAACCTTGTCTCCGTCTCGACAACCCTGGCGACAAACGCCATTGTCGAGGGCCGTGGACAGGAGGTGGGCCTTTTGATCATGCCTCCCTTTGGGTGGAAGGAAGTGGAGAACTTCAAACACAAGCCCATCGCCATCATCGACGGTCAGATGGCGATCAGCGGGGAGGAGAAGGTGCCGGTGAATCCGGTACAGGTCAAACGGATCGCCAGAGAGATGATCGAGAGAGACAGAGTCAAGGCCTTTGCCGTGGCTGGATACGCCGGGCACGTCAATCCCAGCCACGAGCTTTTGGTCAAACGCATCTTGCGGGATGAGACCGGCTACCCTGTGACCTGCGGCCATGATGTCTCGGAGGGGCTCAACTACCGTGTGAGGGCTGAAACGGCGGCTCTCAATGCACGGATCATTCCCTATCTCGACTCCCTCTTTCAAAAGGTTCAGGATTCTCTGGAGCGCAGAGGAATAAACGCTCCCGTGATGGTGGTCAAGAGTGATGGCTCACTGACGAGTCTGCAGACCGCCCGTGAGAGGCCGATCGAAACGATCCTCTCCGGGCCCGCAGCCAGCGTGGCCGGTGCCAGGATCCTGACAGGCTGTAAGGACGCCATCGTCATAGATATCGGCGGAACAACCTCAGACACCGCTGTAATCGAAAATGGGATTGTCAAGACCCGGGAGAGGGGAGCCGTTGTGGGTGGATGGGAGACCCATGTCAATGCTCTCAATATGCGTACGTTGGGGCTGGGCGGAGACAGCCTCATCACCTGGCGGGAGGGGGAAATAGCCATCGGTCCCCAGAGAGTCGCGCCGGTCTCCTGGCTGATCAACCATAATCCGCAAGGCATGAAGGCGATAAGTTGGGTTGAAAGACATCTGAGCAGCGGTGAGGTGTCCAGTCGCGGTCTCGAGTTCGTCGCGCTAAACGGGGACGACGAAAACTGGCAGCTCGATTCGCGGGAACGGCGCATCGTGGATGTGCTGCGCCGGGGTCCCTGCTCGGTTCTCCAGCTCTCAGAGCTCACCGATAGCGTTGCCTGGCAGCTTCTGCCCCTCAAGGGATTGGAGGACCGCCATATCATCCAGCGTTGCGGCCTCACCCCAACCGATCTTCTTCATGTGCTGGGGCGCATAGACCTTTGGGATATACAGGCTGCCCAGCGGATGTGTGATATCTTCAGCAGGCTTCAGCGCATGGATTCGGCGAGCTTCGCCGAGATGGTAATAGGGCGCGTTAGTCGTCTCGTCGCGAAGGAGCTTCTCAAAAAACGCCTCGATACCGAAGTCGAGGTGGCTGATCTCGACAGTTCCCCTGTGGCTCAGACGCTTATCGACTACGCCCTGGGAAACGTCAATAACGGACCGGGTGGGGGTCCGCCGGGTCTGCAGGTCGAGATGAAGTTAAGCGGTCCTGTTATCGGAATTGGCGCACCAGCCCACGAGTTTCTACCACACGCGGCGGAAATGCTGCACACCGAAGCCATTGTTCCGCCTCACGCCGATGTGGCCAATGCCATCGGAGCCATCACCAGCTCGGTTTATGTTCATAGAAAGGTCACGATTTCGGTCGACGAGAAAGGCATCTTTCATCTCAAGGGACTGCCCGAGGCTCCGACCTTCGAAAGCCTGGAATCGGCTCAGGAGTATGCGATCGAACAGCTTCATAAGATTGTCGAGGATTTGGCAAGAAAAGCCGGGACCAGCGAACAAAGCGTAGAAATCATTGCAGATGATAACATCGGGAGTATCGCTGACGGCTCCGGTATATTCCTGGGACGTACACTGGAGGCTCGCGTGAGCGGCCGGCCCGATCTTGTGTTACTGGAGTAATACGTCTCTTATATAAGCTCTTGCATCCAGCGAATTATCTTGTCGTGCAGCCTCTGCCAGAGATTTCAACGCGGCAACAGTTAACTTAAGATCCTTCCCATTTTGTTCATAGAGGTCATAGAAAATCTCCAGGTTCTGCGTGTAGAGAACATAGAGCATGATGAAGGCGTTGTTGAGTTTGACATCCTTGAAGGGAAGGAAGTTTTCCGTGTTGAATCTCTCTTCGTAGCTCGCCTCGAAGCGTTTTTGAGCATCCGCGAATGCTTGCGCCTTGATGCGTAGTTTCTCCTCACGGGATCTATCGCTTTCGTAGATCCCTTTGAGCTCTTTGTGAATCTCCCGAATCACATCTTTAAACGTGTCGATATCTTCGAGGGCTGCAACGGTCGATTCGTACTCTTCTGAACGCTCGCCGTATTTCTCCCGGATGAACTGCAGCGCTCCCTCGTTTCCGACAAAGGTCGCCATCTCCTCATTGAACTGAATCTGATCCTTGAGATAGACCGTGGTGTGGGTCTGTTCGTGGATAATCAGTGAGGCGATTTCGAATATCGAATAATCACTCATAAAAGAATAAACCGGGTCGTTGAAAAACCCCAGCGAGCTGAAGGCGTCAACCTTGCGCACAAGCACATCGTAGCCCTGATCTTTGAGTCTGCGGGCCTCTGCTATCGCATCTTCCCTTTCGAAGAATCCCTTGTAGGGAAAGGAGCCGAATACGGGATACTTCCAGCTGTAGATTTCGAACGAATCGGGCTTACAGGCCGATACGACATCGGCGAGGTAGTCCTTGCGCATCGCCACGAATTTCGTGTAGTTGTCATCCTGCTTTAGTCCGATTTTATCGACGGCGTACTGCTTGATTTCCTTTATGAGCAGGAGAAAATCCCGCTCACCCGAGGAGAGGCCTTTCTGTCTGAGCAGCTCGTCAATGCCTACGGCCTCGCGGTTGTACCGAACAATGTAGCCGCCCTGCTTGAGCAGATAGCAACCGCACAGAAAGAATGCCAGACATGCAAGACAGACGGCTTGAGCAAGGCGAAGGCTTTTCCGCACAGCCTCAAAAGTATACACTAGGACCATGAATTCGTACATCATGGCTGCAGACGGGGGCACGGAGAGCCTTCGTGTCGGGATTTTTGATACCGAGGGCCATCTTGTCGCTCAGGACGCTAAATCATACCAGACCTCCTATCCCCGGAGCGGCTGGGCCGAGCAGGACCCCGATGACTGGTGGGGGGCCTTTGTCCATGCCGCCAGGGGCGCACTGGGCAGCTCAGACATAGGAGCAGCCGAAATCGTTGCGTTATGCACCGATGCCACCACATGCACTTTGGTTGCGGTGGATTCCGCCTTTCGCCATCTTCGGCCGGCTCTGCTCTGGATGGATGTGAGGGCGGCGGAACAGGCCTCAAGGATTCACGGGACTGGTCATCCGGCTTTGTGCTACAGCATGTCTGGTGTGAATGCAGAGTGGATGCTTCCCAAGGTGCTGTGGCTTAAAGAGAACGAACCGGAGCTCTATGACAAGACTGCCAACTTTTTCGAGTATCAGGATTGGTTGGCTTACAGACTTACGGGACGCCTTGTCCTGAATCAAAGCACCTCCTCACTGCGATGGTTCTACAACAACAGGACTTGGAAGTGGCCATTGGACCTCTGGGAGTCTGTTGGGCTTTCCGATCTCATCGAGAAAATTCCTACAGAAGTCATTCCCGCCGGGAAGCCTATCGGCCACCTCTCCGAACGCGCAGCCGAGGAGCTCGGACTCTCCCCCTCGGTTCAAGTCATTCAGGGAGGCGGGGATGCCTTTGTGGCGCTGCCGGGATTGGGAATCACGGAGCCCGGAAGAGTCGGCCTCATAGCCGGATCTTCGAACGTCCTGGCCGGATTCACGGCAAAAGAGGTGCACGGGAAGGGAATCCTAGGCGCCTATCCCGATGTCATAATGCCGGGACTCTGGCTTGTCGAGGGGGGGCAGGTTTCGACTGGATCCATTCTCGCCTGGTTCAAACGTCACTTTGCAGCGGACCTGCCAGAGGAGTCCGCTTACGATTCTCTAAACCGTGAGGCAGCAGCCTTGAAGCCGGGATCGGGCGGACTGATAGCACTGGACTATTTTCAGGGTAACCGGACCCCCTACACAGACTCCATGGCCCGAGGAGCTCTCTGGGGCCTGTCACTTCACACATCGAGGGCTCACGTCTACCGGGCCCTCATGGAGGGCATTGCATACGGGACGCATCACGGCCTGCAGACCATCAGCAGCATGGGAGACGCTGTAACAGCCGTGACGGCCTGCGGAGGGGCGACAAAAAGCGAGCTGTACATGGGCATCCTCTCCGATGTCTGCGGTGTGCCCATCTCTATTACGGAGGTGTCGGAAGCTTCGCTTTTGGGTTGTGCCGTGGCAGCCGCCGCCGGAGTGGGTCTCTACAGAGACACGGCGGAGGCTTCTCGAAGGATGGTCCGCATCACCAGAACCTATGAGCCGAATAGGCCGGCTCATGAGGCCTACCAGTTCTACTTCGGTCTTTACAGGGAAACCTATCCGCAGCTTAAGGATCTGATGCATCGCATGAATCGCCGAATGCTAGACGAAGTAGTCGGGGGATGAAAAAATGATATTCACACACTCTTCTAACCAGCCTAGGTCGTAGACGAGATCCAGCATCGTATACCGGGGCCGAATCATCTGGGCCTGCACAAAGGTGTCT
>CAZLRN010000349.1:0-5245 GCA_964561715.1 uncultured Spirochaetales bacterium | reverse complement strand
CCGCTTCGGCGCGGTCCGCCGAAGCGGCGGTGCGTCGCTACGACCGCTGCAAAGCAGCGGTGCGGGCTCAGTCGGGAGGCCGCACTCCGCCCACCCGATGCGGGCTACGCGCCTCGATGGCTTCGAAACTGCTGTCAACGATTGGCGAATCTCTGCCAGAGCAGGGAAAGGGAGGCTTCGAGCCTTTCACCAAGCGCTGCACCCCCAGCTGTCGTTACATCGTCGCTGTTGTCCATAACGACATAGGGAACAGTCACGCCGCTGATTCGGAAGTAACTCGGATCTGCCGCGGTGATGTCCGCCCAGTCGGTCTCTCTGTAAAGCCGCTCCAGCTTTTCGTCCGGGAGAGAGTGCTCGAGAATACTATCCGGCTTGTCCGGATTGAAGCGCCTCCTGTTCTTGCGTAGAGACTCCTCATAGCTCACATCGATATATAATACAGCAGAGCGACCCAGAACTTCGGGAGTGAACTGCTTCAGAGCTTCAGCATACCCACCGTGCTCCAATCCCCGCGAAAACTCGAGGATCACCGTGCTATCCCCTTCAAAGTCTGGATCATCTCTGAGAACTTTCCGGTACTCGAGCTCCATCCTGCGGATTAAGAGGTTCCAGAGATAGGGAAATTTGAAGTATCCCTCGTCATCGGTGTGCAGCCGAGATCGTCCCATCTGCGAAAGGATGTGATCCTCCTCGAACCATGCCCAGAGCATGGGAAAATCATCGATCTCTCTGAAGGGCCCGATGTGGAGTTTCGCTCTCCTCACATCGGACGGGAGATCGCTCAAATAGTGGATGATCTCGCTCTTTCCCGCGGCGGGTCTACCGATAAGCAAGAGAAGCGGAAACTGTTGGGATTGCAAGCTCTATCTCGTTTGTTCTTTCTTCTGATGTTTCTTTTTTCTCTGTCTTGTTTTACCGTAGGTATGTCTGCGAATCTTTCCGCGTTTCGATCGTTTATCACCTTTGCCCATCACGTCCTCCCTTCGATCCCGATCGCGAATTTCTCCGAACACCCTAAGCCATAATACATTGGAATCCCGAATTTGTTTAGTTCCTTGGCATCCGGAATCTCTGCATCTCCTCCCTGGGAGGATTGAAGTAACCCAGTTTGATCAACGGAAAACGCTCTCGTATTGCGGCGACCCAATTCCGTATGCCCATAGCTTTTTCGCCGTCCGCTTCTGCCTCGATGTCTTCCAGTCTCAGCT
The DNA here is from genome assembly GCA_964561715.1 of uncultured Spirochaetales bacterium. Taxonomy (GTDB): domain Bacteria; phylum Spirochaetota; class Spirochaetia; order SZUA-6; family CAZLRN01; genus CAZLRN01. The sequence goes on along the minus strand of CAZLRN010000349.1, from coordinate 4,037 downwards.
GCCCAAGATACCACTCGGGATCGATGTTCAGGTTTCGAGTCTGAATCATATCAACCTGGACCTTCTGCAATAACTCCTGAAGAGCTGTATACTCGTGAGGATGATCGGTAAAGCCCGGAAAGACAAAGTAGTTGAGAGATATCCATAGATCGAAACGCCTGGCTATGAGAAGCGACTCGACGACATCGGCAAAACCATAGCCTTTGGGTTCGTAGTAGAGCTTGTAGTAGGGCTCCTGAGCTGAGTTCAGGCTTACGCGGATACTATCCAGCCCGGCCCTGCACAGACGTTCCAGCACGTTGGGAAGGCTGGCGTTGGTGTTGAGATTGATAACGCCTCGGCGGGTTTTCGATCGGATGAGTCTTATGCTTCTCTCGATGACATCGCCTACCATCAGGGGTTCTCCCTCACATCCCTGCCCAAAGCTGACAACGGCGCGAGGGGCTCTCTCGAGATGGTCTATGGCGATCTGGGCGACCTCCTCCGGGGTCGGGATAAAGGAGAGACGCTCCTGTGACGGAGGGATTCCAGATTCCTGGGGCTGGAATGACAGGCAACCCACGCAGCGGGCATTGCACACGGGGCTGGTAGGAAGCGGGCATTCCCACCGCTCCATGACCATATTGCGAGCCGCCGGACAGGCATAGCGGAAAACGCAGTTCTCCACCAGATGCCTCACCAGCCGGTTATCCGGATAGCGTCCGGCCATCTCACGAGCCTTGTTCTCGATCAAAACCCTATCCATGTTCTTGAGATCCTGGCGCTCATCTGCGTCGATGCGCGTGCCGGTGACAAAGAAGCCCCCGTCTCTCCATCCGACTGCTGTATAGGCGTAGAGGGGCAGTGAATCACCCTTAGGCGCCTGGCTCCCCGGGTGTCCGCTCCGAAACGCCGCCCTGTAGTACTGAAGGTACGCTGGCGCCATAAAAGCCGCCACGGCGTAAACAGGATTGCCCCGGTAGCTCCGAACCTCCACGAACTCACCGGTCTTCGTATCATATCCGACAGCCCCGCATCCGGTGAGCTCGAGCAGATCGCTTCCCTGTGGCAGCGCAATCAGCTCTTCCTCCTTCGGCAGAACCGGCCGGCTGAGCGACATGCCCGCCATGATGTACTCGGGAATCTCGAAGACGTTTCCGCAGCCATCACTAACGACCAGGTAGGGCAGAGCCATGCTTTTCCACTACATCTCGAATAGAATTTTGACTGTAGGGCTCACGGGGCTCAGGTGGGCGGCCGAGCCCCGCCCACGCCTCGCTACGCCGCGATTCGCGGAGAGCTCCCGGGCATCGATACGCCGGGCGTCGCTACGCCGGGCGTCGTCGCGCCGGATGTCGGTACATGGAGCGTCGGTACCCGAAGCGTCGCCGCGTGATAGGTCTTCGAAAACTCGCGGAGCCTCTGTCAGTGATAAAGAATGGGTGATCAGGGATTGTACGTTCAAATCACCACGGGCGATGTGGGCAACGGTGGAGCTCCACTCCCGGCCCGGAAATGGAGCGGAAAAGGAGTTCCACGAGCCGAAGAGCGTCAGCTCGTTGCGTAGAATTTTTTCGAAGGTCTCCGCAGGAAGAACAATCTCTCTGTGCGCCGTGCCGAGAAAGAGCACTCGCCCCTGCTTACGCGCGATTCTCAAGCACTGCTCCTGGGTCTCCGGTACTCCAGCGGTCTCGATGCTGACGCTCGGGCCTCTTCCTCCCGTAAGCCGCCAAACCGTTTCAACAGGATCGACCAGCGAAGCATCAACCGCATAGTCGGCTCCCAACTGCTGCGCCAGTTCGAGTTTTTGCTCGTCTATATCAGCGGCTATGACCTCAGAGGCGCCCTGAATTCTGGCAAACTGCAGAGCCAGCAAGCCTAGGGTTCCGCAACCCATTACGACCACCGAATCACCCGGCTCGATGCCTACCCTCTGTATCCCATGATTGACGACGGCCGCAGGCTCCACGATCGCCCCTTGGGCAAAAGTGACTTTCTCCGGCAGGGCGACAAGATTTCTGACCGGCGCCTTCACAAACTCGGCAAAGGCGCCATCGATCCTCGAACCGAGGTAGCTATAGCTGTCGCACTGGCCAAAATGACCCGACTGGCACGAATCGCAGCGGAAGCACGGTATAATCGGACTTACGACGACACGATCGCCGGAGGACCACCCGCTATCCGAGGCAGCCACTTCCTCCACTATGCCACTGAACTCGTGACCGGGGATCAAGGGGAAGCTGTAGGTCCCCTTTCTCATGATTCGATCGGGATCGGATCCGCAAATCCCTGCAGCCTTCACTCGGATGAGAGCCTCCCCCTCTCCGATGTCGGGCACAGGGACTTGCTCGATGCGCAGGTCTCCAGGCGCATGGAGAACAGCAGCTGTCATTTGGGATTTCATGGCATCGATATTAGTACATTTCCCTCACAGTGTTGACACCCCATCATATCGTTGGCTATGCCCGCAACCCAGACAACTTGGTCCATTTTATACATACAGCCAACGATAATGTTCGTGCACTAGGCTCTTGCAGTGAGAGTCTGGCTGCCCTTCCAGGTTCTGCCTTTCTCGAGGCGAACGGGAGAGGCGATAGCTCCAGCCTCAACACAGACCATTCTCCTGTACTCCTCGTCTCCAAAGTCCTGCATTCGCCGGGCCTTTTCGATCCATGGATTCCAGACAACGGCGTCAGGAAATCCGCTTTTGTGAATCGAGACACCCCTTCCGCTGCCCTCATCGACCACCGACAATTCGTCGGGAGTCGAAAGATAAATTCGATCCACCTCGCCATCGAAAGACACCTTTTGCACCGTTTCTCTGCACCTCCGTCTCTCCTGCAAGCTATCCAGGTAATCCAGGTTTCTCAATCCGTAGATATAAGCCGACGCAATGTTGGATACGGCAAAATAGGTGTGCAGGGCTGCGGTGAACTCAAAAGCTTCGTTATCCCGGTTTGTCACCCTCAGCTCGATGCCCAGCTCCTCTGTAAGCAAAATCCCTAGCTCCGCCCGAAAGGCATGATCCCACATCGCTCTGGTGTACCGGCTGTCATCCAGCTCTAATACAATCTCGATCGCTCCGGCTGCTCCCGTCCCTTCGGAAACAACTCGCCACAGACTGTTTCGGGCAAAACCATGTTGAGGCAGCTCACCCGGGCCGAATTGAGGGAACACAAGGGGGATCCCCCCTCGAATCGGTTGGCCAGCAGAGAAGCGGGAGCGTTCACTCAAAAAGAGCATCTCCTCCCCGCTGCTGCGCCACGACGTCACATGCGCCCCGTTACAGTAAATCTCGGCGGAGTTATCCTCGTCATAGATAAGCTCCACTTTTTCCAGCCCGTTTCGGCCCGAACTGACCTGAATTCGAGAGTCCACTCTTACCTCCTCACTCCATGGCCGAGGATCGACGCCTCTTTCTAAGTCGATCACCGACTGTACACTTTTTGAAACAGAAATCGCTTGATTCTAACTTGACGTTGCCACAGCGGCAAGTTAGGATGACCCGCGTGAGAATTCCAAATTTTATCCCATTAGGACCAAACCGCGTCTGGCGAACCTATCTGGGCGGAAAGAGCTTGGACATACCCGAGGGCAAGGAACACCCGGAGGACTCTCATTTTCCCGAAGACTGGATTGGCTCAACCGCTCGAGCCAACAACAAAGGCCGCGGTCAACTCAAAGACGAAGGCGTACCGATCATAAGTCTTGAAGGACGGCAATACCTGCTGACCGATCTGCTCGAGCGGCAGCACGACCAGATACTTGGAGAAGCGCACTACGGGAGATACGGCGCTCAGATGGGCTATCTCCTTAAGTTTCTCGACTCTGCGATCAGGCTTCACATCCAGTGCCACCCAACCGCAGAGTTCGCCAAGAGACACCTTGGCAGCAACGCCGGAAAAACAGAAGCATACGTTATTCTTCAAACCCGGGACGGAGTGGACGAGCCTTACATCCTTATGGGATTTCAGAATCCCCCCAAAAAGCAAGACCTGGGCGAGCGATTGGGGAAGGGGTGTTTATGATCGAGATCATGGAGCCTACCGATCTGGTGG
>CAZLRN010000348.1:3426-5251 GCA_964561715.1 uncultured Spirochaetales bacterium | reverse complement strand
GTCGATTCCTCACTTCAACTGGAACTGATATGATTATTTTGGACAGCTATGATTCTGCATCTGGAATCAAACGCTTCCTCCTTCTCCCCGGTCGGATCGACAAGTACCTCTACCCCTACTTTTACAGGAGCCTTCAAACCGGAGAAATCGATCTGCAGCGGGCCCTGGAAATCATCGAGTCGCTTTTTCTCAACTTCAACAAAATCGTCTATCTGCGCAATTCCATTGGTGCCCGGCATTTCGCCGGTTTCCCCATAGGATTCAATGTGGCCCTGGGAGGCAAGAACCGAGACGGAACGGATTCAGCCAATCTGCTCTCCTTTATCTGTCTCAAAGCTCACGAGCACCTCGGACTGCCTCAGCCCAATCTATCGGTAAGGCTTCACAAAAACAGCCCCGACTGGTTCGTCGACAAGAGCTCCCAGGGCATCGGCAAGGGCAGCGGAATGCCCCAGATATTCAACGATGAGAGTGTCATTCCAACTCTCCTAAACATCGGAATCTCCGAAACCGACGCCTTCGATTACGGCATCGTGGGCTGTGTCGAGCTCTCCTCACAGGGCAACAGCCTCGGATGTAGCGATGCCGCCATGTTCAACCTCGTAAAAGTTTTAGAGTTGACACTCAACAACGGCAAATGCCTCATTACTGGAGATACGATCGGTCAGCAATAAGGCTCGCTAGCCGACTACGGGTCATTCGAAGAGCTCATGGAGGCTTACAGGCGGCAGATAAGCCACTTTGTCGAGAGGACGATTTGTGTCTGCGACTCTGTCGACAGGCAGCATTCGAGATGCATACCATCGCCCTTTCTGTCTGTGGTGGTCGACAACTGCCTCGAAAAAGGTCTCGATGTTACCGCTGGCGGCCCTGTTTACAACCTTTCAGGGATCCAGGCCGTCCAGGTAGCCAACGTAGCCGATAGCCTTGCGGTTCTCAAAGAGATGGTATTCGATACCGGGACGCTATCCGCAGACGAGATGCTCGACGTACTGCGAAACAACTGGGCGAGCGCCCAAAAGCTCCGGCAGAGAATCATCAATCAAGTGCCTAAGTACGGCAACGATGTCGCCTGGGTGGACGAATTGGGCGCAGAGATCGTGCGTTTCTTTGCAGGGCTTCTCTCTCAGTATACGAACGCCCGCGGAGGAGCCTACCACACGGGTCTCTACACCGTATCGGCCCACATTCCCATGGGTCAGAATGTCGGAGCCAGCCCCGATGGACGCCTCGCGGAATCCCCCCTGGCAGATGGCGGCCTGTCTGCCATGTACGGCAGAGACAAGAACGGCCCAACGGCCCTTCTCAAATCGGTGGACAGGATAAACGCTCTGTACGCCAGCAACGGAAGCCTTCTCAATATGAAGTTTCTTCCTGAGTTCTTTCAACGCAAGGCAGACCACCAAAAATTCAACGCCCTGTTGAAATCCCTCTGTTCGATGCGCATCAATCATGTGCAATTCAACGTCGTGAGGAGAGAGGATCTCATCAACGCCAAGAGAGATCCCGATAGATATAGGAACCTGACTATTCGTGTGGCGGGCTACACCGCCTATTTTACGGAGCTTGCCGAGGATCTGCAGGATGAGATCATCGCCAGAACCAGTTATGGGTCACCAGACGCTTAGCGTCAGTAGACGCTTAGCATCAGTAGGAGCTTTACGTCATTAGACGCTAAGCGAAGGAGAACGACAATGCCCTACAGCGAAAGTCTCGATCAAAAAATCTCCGATACAATTTCTGACTGGGGAACAGAGAGAAAGAAAATGTTCGGTGGCACCTGCTATCTGGTCAATGGAAACATGATGTGCGGTGTCTACAGGGA
>CAZLRN010000348.1:0-3416 GCA_964561715.1 uncultured Spirochaetales bacterium | reverse complement strand
GGACTACCTGATTCTGCGTCTCGGTGAGAAAGGGGCCAAAGAGGCCCTTGGGCTGGCCCTTCAGAAACACCCCAGCTGACACTTCTTCACGCTCAGCCCGAGAAACTCCGCTATGCAACCCATCTCGAACCTAGAGACACCGTGGGTATCACCAACCCTCCATAAGTCCTCACAGGTAACTTGGCTTCCGCTGCGAATCTGCTTCACCGCTTCGGCGGCTTCTTCTGAAACACCCTTGCCCTCTTCCTTCCGAGTCTGCACGGTTTCTCGTGCCGCCCTGAAGCCGGGCATGCCCTTCTCCTTGGCATGTCCGAACAAACCAAGCTGACATCGGGATATGCGAATTCCCAGCTCGTCTAAAAGCTCCCGCACCTTCTGCGGATCAATTGCCTGGGCGATAGCTAGCTCGTGAGCCTTTACGCAGCTGAGCTGACCGTTATTATCGAGGCTTTCCCGAATGAGGCGTTGTAGTTCCTCCATCGTGATTTTCGCTCCTTGAACGCTGGATCTAAAGATCCTTAGATCTGAAGTTGTTTGGATCTACTGAGCCCTGTTGCCCAGGAGCTTAACAATTTTTGCCCTCTCTGAACAGCGAATGCACTTGCTGCACGAGGGTAGAATCTAGGTCGATTCCGAATGAATCCAAGAAAGCAAATTTTCGATCTATCTGCCTTTATCTATCTGCCTCTAATAAAATGAATCTATTTAGAGCCAACCTGTTGCCCCTGACAGAAGACGTACCGTTTCGACGTAGTTCTGCCAAGACACATCCCACGGTACGCCATGATCGCATCCCGGTATGTAGCCTCCGTCCTGGATTACCGGTCTGACCCTGTTTATTTCCTCAATCAGCGTATTTCCACCCCGTGCCATGGCCCTCTTGTCCACGCCTCCGCGATAGGCCATCTTGCGACCGAAGATCTCCCTGAACCGGACAATATCATTGCCCGCGGCTACTTCCATGGGATCACAGGCGTTGATCCCCGCCTCCATCCACAGCGGAATCAGCTCTGCTATGTATCCGTCCGAATCCATGGCATAGATCGGACATCCCGCCCTGCGAATGATCTCGCCCCAGAGCACATAGCAGGGAAGGAGGAAGTGCCGTACCATCTCCGGGGATATCATGGCGTGGCCCTTATACGCCATATCTTCGCCCAGGCGAATAGAATCCGGCGTGATATGCTCGAAAATACGGTTCAGCAGCTTTCCGATATAGTGCTGCCAGAAATTGACCATGTCCTCGATCATTTCAGGATCGTCATAGAATGCCGTGCAGAGACCTTCGAATCCAAGCCACTCGCGCATCTGCCAGAAGGGCCCCGGAAAAGTCAGCTCGATGACCCACGCGCGGTCTTTCAATTGCTCGCCCAACTGCTTGGGCTTGTCTGGAAGGCGCGCAGGATCGTCCGGATCGTACCTCTCCTTCATTTCCTCCCAATCTTCCCTGCTCTCTACGGGGCATCGAATCCAGCGCCGGGTGACAAAATCGATCGCGTTTCGGAGGTGCTCCACCGAATACTGCTTGCCGATTTCGCAGACATTTCCCTTCCAGTCCTGTACAATACGAGTCCGATCCTGCTCTTCGATGACCTTTTCCTCGAACTGTGGAATCATCCTTTCATTCACAGGAAAGCTCAATCCCTTCTCGGGCCAAGGCTTCGTGCCACCTGCTTGGATATACGCATATCGGATGACTTCTTCTTTGGCAATCGAGACGGGCAATCCCTGGCTTCGCCAAGTAGCGAGAGTGGATTCCCTCGCGTTTCCCGGCACCAGGGGTATACGATCCGGTGTTCCAAAGAGAAGGGTTTCTATGAATCGCTGCCGGGCATTCATGATTCTGAAATAATAGGCCTTCGATCCCCCCCATTCAAGGTCGCTCGATTTTGCAGACGGCGATGGAAAAAAGCCCTCCGATACAATACAATACCGCTCATCACAACCAAAAACTCGAGCCAGTCCTTTACGAACCCACTGCCCCTTCATCGCCGCAGGTATCGGTGGGTCATGCTCGGCGGTGTGTGGCTCGCCTATGCGTCCTTCGGTCTCGTGCAGGGTGGCATTCCTCCGCTCGTGGTGTACTTAAGCGAAGATCTCAACCTCTCCCGTGCGGCTATGGGAAGCGTGCTGGGTGCGTGGCAGCTGTTCTACATCGGCTTTGCCATGCCAGCTGGTGCTCTGATCGATCGCTTTGGCCTAAAGGTATCTCTCACTCTAGGAATATCCCTGATGGCCGTCTCGGGATTTTTACGCGCCCTTGCTGTCGATCATTTCACTCTTTTCTTTGCCGTTGCCGTCTTCGGATTAGGCGGGCCCTTTATCTCGATTGGGGCGCCAAAACTCATCAGCGCCTGGTTCGATGGGAAGGACCGCGGCACAGCGATGGGCATTTATCTCACCGCGCCGGCTGTTGGCCGTATTGTTGCTCTGGCAACAGCGAACAGCCTCTTGATGCCGCTCTACAATTCGAGCTGGCGGCTGACCCTTTCCACCTATGCCGGAATCGCAGTCCTGGCTAGCCTGGTCTGGTGGCTGGTAGCACACTACTCCCGCACCTCTGAGGCACGTTCTGCAGATACGGAGGCGGCCCCTAGGCCGAGCCTCTCTGTTTTCTACCAGTTGCTTCGGCTTCGCATCGTGCAGATCGTTCTTGCCATGAGCCTCGGGGCTTTCCTCTTCAATCATGGCTTGACGAACTGGCTTCCGGAGATCCTCCGCGTGGGGGGCATGACAACCAGGCAGGCCGGTTTTTGGGCTACGATCCCTGTGTCCATAGGCGTTATCGCCACCATGGTATTCCCGAGACTGGCGATCCCACGCTGGCGCATGCCTATGCTGGTGGGTGCTTTGGTTATCATGTCGGTTTCTGCTGCCATGTTGGGAACCACCGCTTGGTTGACCCGGATTGTGGGACTCGTGCTGCTGGGGGTCGCTGCCAGGGCCGTGAACCCGATCCTGATGCTGATCCTCATGGAGTCCCCTCAAATCGGCTCTTCCCGCATGGGCGCTGCAGGAGGCCTCTACTTTACCGCTGGAGAGCTGGGAGGAGTTCTGGGCCCCCTCCTGATGGGAGTCTTGTCAGATGCGACAGGTGGCTTCGATGCCGGGCTCGCCATACTGGCTGTTGCAGGCGGAGTCATAGCGGTGATGGCGATCTGGTTGGGAGCCGTTACAAAGCGGGAGAGGTAAAAAAAAGCCGCCTTGCATATTGTTGGCTGCGCCCACAATCCAAACAAGTTAGCCTATTTTCTATAGGCAGCCAACGATTTAGCAATTACTTCGCAAAATCTTGTTGAAGAAACAAGATTTTGCTCCATAATTGCATATATCCCTGTGCAACGCGACTCTCTCAAAGCATGATGCTACGGTTACGCAGCAGCTGCCATGCCACAAGCTGCTATGACGCAATAAAC
>CAZLRN010000347.1:0-5280 GCA_964561715.1 uncultured Spirochaetales bacterium | reverse complement strand
GAAGCGTATTGGCAATGACAAAGGCGGTTCGCGGAAGGCGTTGCCTGCTGAAGCCGAACTTTCCTTTTACCATCCCCATAAAACTCCTACAGTATGCTTTCCTTGCGGATCAGTTTACTCATGAAGTTGGCAGCCAAAACAAGAAGCATGGCGATTACCGATCGAAACAGCCCAATGGCGGTGGAGTAATCGTAGTCGGCCTGCTCGAATCCCACCCTGTAGGTGTAAGTCCCAATGACATCGGCGACACGATAAACCACGGGATTGTAGAGGACAAAGACGGGCTGGAAGATATTAAAGATACGGGAAAGCTGCACGAGGAACACGATGAGAATGGTTGTTTGCAGTCCCGGCAGGGTGATGTGCCAGGTCTGCCGGAGCCTGCCCGCCCCGTCCATCGTGGCGGCCTCGTATAGCTGCGGATCAATACCGCTGAGCGCTGCCAGATAGATGATGGCGCCCCATCCGGTCTCTTTCCAACGATTGATGAAGATGAAGGCCTTACGCCACCACGCTTCGGCGGCAAGAAAATAAACCGGCTCTCCACCCAAGCGCTTGATGACAGCGTTGACGATTCCTGTTTCGGGGGAGAGGATCATTGTGAAGATCGAAGCCACGACGACCCACGAGAGAAAATGGGGGAGATAGACGATGGTCTGGATGAATTTTTTCGGCCCCTGGAACTTGATCTCGCTGAGCAGCAGCGCGAAGGCGATATTCAGGAACATGCCGATAGCGAGATTCGCGCCGCTTATGATCAGTGTGTTGGTAAAGGCTGTCCAGAACCGGTCGCTCTTGAAAAGGTATCTGAAGTTTTCGATCCCGATAAACTTTTTTATCCCGAGGATGCCATACTCATAGAAGGCGATGCGAATTCCATACATCGGCACATAGTGAAAGAGCAGATAAAACAGCAACGCCGGAGCCAGCATCATGTAGAGGAAACGGTACTTGTAGATTCTCCGAAACAGCCTTTCCGAATCGAAGTGGGATGCAGGGATTTCTTCTGTAAACTTTCTTGCCTCTATCACCGATGCTCCCGCAAGCGCTTCTGCCTTTCTACGGTTCTATTGAAAGACACTTCGAATCGGCTGTAAAGGAACACCTTTTCATAATGAATAGAGTAATTTGATAATCTGAGGAACAAGATTCGATAGCGAGGAACCTATTTGTAGAACGCGAGGCCGTCTCGACTGCCGGAGATGGATACTACAGGGGAAGACTCAAGCGAAATTCGCTGGGGCTCACGCCTGTGATCTTTTTAAATACCCTCCGAAAGGAGTAGGGATTGGCGTACCCTACCCGTTCAACGATCTGTTGAACCTGAATGTGTGTCTCTTTGAGTAGCTCGATCGCCTTTTCGACCCGCAATTTTTCGAGATAGACCGAAAAATTAACGCCCGTCTGTTCTTTGAAAAAATGGGAAAGATACCCGGCGCTAAGCCCGAACTGCGAAGAAACGGAAAAGAGACAGAGATTTTTATCTGTATAGCTGTCTTCGAGATAAGACAGGATATCCTCTTTCAGTCTGATATTATGGCTTTTCTTCCGGGCGTTGACGGCCAGACAAACTTCGCAATAGTTGGCCATGACGGCGAGGAGAATATCTTCGGGCCGGTCGTCCAAATCTAGGGATTTCATCTTTTGAACGAGCCCGTCAAATTCCGGAAGCTTGTTATTCATGCGGAAGAAGGTATTGACCAGCAAATCGAAGTATCTCTTCTTCTTCGAAGAATCCAGCAAAAGGGCCTCATTTTTTCGAAAGTTCCCTCTGATCAGCTGTTCGAAGCTGTCATACTCTTCGGAATTGATAAGGTAGATAATCCGGTTTTCGAGCTCGATGGGGTAGTCGATTTCAGTGCTCACCTTTGGCATCGTATCGTACCAGATTCCCTGGATGTCCCGTTGCAGAAGCGCATAGCGCATCGCCTCTCTGGAGCAGTCGTAGGAAACATAAGCCTTGTCGAGGCTGCCGAAAAAAACTCCACCCCCCCAGGTCAATTCAACACCGTACCTCTCCTTTATGCCCCTGACGATATCAGAGATAATGGATTCCGCTGATCGTTTCGCTTCGCCTTCTTTTGCCTGCTTCCATGCCAGAAGGAGCGCAAACTCATTCTGCTCTACACTGACCGTAAAGATCCTGCAGTTATACTCGCTCAAGTGCAACAGATGGTCTATGATCAGCCGGCTGATCAGCCCCTCTTCGATCGTGTAGGTGCTGAAAGAATCATCGCTTTTGAAAAGCTTGATGCTCAAAACGAGGTAGCTTTCTCCGGCAAGATCCAGAGACAAAAACTCGACAACCTTTGAAATCTCTTCCCTGTTCTTGAACTCACCTTTGATAATCCTCGTCAAGGTCGACTCGATGAGGTAGGACTGCTGTGTGGAAAGCCGCTCATGCAGAAGGGAATTGGCCGAAATCAACCCCGATATGTTGGATTGCAGAGACACGAAGGGATTGCGCTTGGAGCTGTCGCCGACGTCATCTTGACGCATCAGCGATTCGAGGATTGTCAGAAGAGGTCTGGCATTTTTAGTAGCAAAGTAATACGCCACGAAGAGACCCAGAACAACCGTGCACGCGGTGATGATAAGAGTTATGTCTCGGATGTATCTGATCCTTTGGAGGATGTACCGCTCTGGCGTGAGAACAGCAAAGGTCAGGTTGCTGCCCTCGGATTCGACGCGGAACAGCACCTTACTGCCCTCACGGGTGCGAACAAGGATTTGACCTTCTACCTCTTCGGCGTCTTGGATGGAGGCGAATTCTTCCTCTGAGCCGCCATGGTCGATGATAAGCTGTCCATTCTCGTCGGTCACATAGACGCTGCTTCCTTCAAATCGCTTGATCCGCTCCAGGTGGGTATCGAAGGCCTTCTGGTCGATCACAAAAACGATCAATCCGTTGACGCCCTTTGTGTGCTGAAGGGGGAAGGCCCAAACAGAAGGTGTGCCTCGAATTTCATTGCTCTGGTACTTGATCGCTGCAGCAGGAAGGATTGTGGCGACGTAAGGCTCATTGACGAGGAGTTTTTTCCAGACTTCGTAGCCCCAATCCCGATACCGAAAGACGAATTCGAAGAAGAATTCGGCCTGATAGGCTGTGTTCTGGGAAAGAATGTACTCACTCTTTGGAAGATACAGAAAGTAGTTCCTTATAAAGCTTCTGGTTACGACATGCAGAGTAAAATCTTCGACGACCCTTTGCATGCTGTAGTAAAACTTACCGCTCAGGGGCGGCTCGGCCATGGAAATGGATATGAGTTTGCTATCCAAACTGAAAAGTTTGACCACTGCACGGATATCGTCAAAGCTCTTGTTGAGAAACTCCGTGGCTTGGATGACGATGGCCTCGCTGGAGGATCGGATCTCGCGGTAGACAAACCGGATGCTTTCGCGAAAGAGGATAATTCCCGTTGATATGGGAATAATCAGGATGAAGACATAAGATATGAGAAAGCGTCTGAAAAAGGGCCGATCTTTCCGTCTAGAGTTTCTGAACGCTTTGACGATGCCACGCATGACCTGTGTCTCTGCCGATGGATTGCCGGTTCCCTCGGATAGTCTAAGTCTACTACACGGCTTCTATATGGTAAACATGGCGCTTTGCTTCAGCTCGTGGCAGCCTCCAGGATCCTTTCCAGGAATGCCGGATTGGCGCGAGAAGCCATTCCCCCATAGAATCCCGGATTCTGTACTATGACGAGCTGCTTGGAGGGAAAGACCGTGATGTAGTGGCCCCCTGCTCCGCAAGCCGAGAAACCATCCCGGGGCAGGTCAGGCCAAAGGTGTCCTCGCTCGTTGGTCCAGATCCCATGACCGTACTGCCACTGCTCTTCCGGGCAGTTAGCCAGGATATCCGGAGCCACTTTCACCGACTCCCGCATCCAGGCTTCGGGTATCACCTGAGCGCCGTCCCACCGGCCCCAGTTGCACCACAGCCAGCCCAGCCTTGCCGCATCGAGGGCGATGGTATGAACGGCAGCGTAGTAGCCGAAGATGTTGATCCGGGCTTTCGCAGGTAGATCGAAATTCTTGAGAGAATAGTCGAATTCCGTTCCGATGGGTCGGGCAATTTTCTCCTCGATGAGCACACGAAATCCCTTCGAGCCTTCGGGATCATTGATGTCGTAGAGTCCGTAGAGCTTTGCTATAGCGTGGGTGAGAACGTTTATTCCATAGGTTTGGTAGTTGAAGACCTTGCCCGGTTCCTCTCCCGGTTTCATGTAGCCGGAGGTGTTGCAGATGAGCTGGCGAAAGGTGAGATTCCGATCCTTCTCGTAGGCGTATCGAGCGTCCTTGGGCCCCTCGCCCGCCGGCACATCCATAAACTCCGGGTAAACGTCAAAGACCCGGTCATCTGCAGAAGACAGCTTGCCGTCGGCTACGACGATTCCCAAAACGTTCGAGTAGATGGATTTGGCCGCCGATGCGATACCTGGCTTGTCCCCGGCTGCCATGCCACTGTACCACTCCACCGCCACGCGGCCTCCCTTCACGATGGCGATGCGGTAAGGCTTGCCCTGAAGCTTCTCCTCCTGCCAGGCCTTCGCCTTGTCGAGTTTCTCGGGATGGAAGCCCGCCTCTTCGATGGTGATCGCTTCCCACCGATCAACGGGAAATATACCTTTGCTCATATCTTCTTCTTCACCTCCTGCATGAACCGCTGTAGGCATTTCATTTATACTTTATCATCTCTCCCTGTCGCAACGAGCAATGATCTTTGTCACTTTTTTATTGCGTGCAATCCAGCACGTGCAATCCGGCACGTTGACAGCGCGATATCCTGGCTATAGTATTCGTTGGTGGACCTCAAGCAGGAGCTCCTGGGGGTGATCAGCACTCTAAACAACTCCAGCGTGGCATACGCACTTTGTGGCGGCATGGCCGTCGTGCTTCACGGGTACCCTCGGCTTACCAGGGATATCGATCTGCTCATTCGTCCGGAAGATTTGTCTGCAGCAAGGGAAGCGCTGGAAGCAATCGGCTTTACGATATCAGCAGGGCTTCTCATTTTTGATACGGGTACACCTCATGAACGGCAGGTGTTTCGAATTTCGAAAGCCACTGGCTCGGAAATTCTAACGGTTGATCTGCTTCTTCTCCCGTCCTTTCTCCATGAAGTATGGAAAACCCGCGAAACCTATGAGGTGGAAAGTGTTCCAATAGATGTCGTTGATCGTAACGGCCTGATCGCGATGAAACGTATCGCCGGACGCGCACAGGACCTAAGTGACATAGAGAATCTGGGAGAGAGTTGATCTATGAGGCCTGATG
>CAZLRN010000346.1:0-5284 GCA_964561715.1 uncultured Spirochaetales bacterium | reverse complement strand
CGCTAACCCCTGTCAGCCCAAGGATCTCACCTTCATTCACACTGAGATCGATGTCACTCAGCACTGGCTCGTCTCTTTCATTCGAAAGCAAAGAGATATTCTCCAGTTTGTAAAGCGGCCCTCCGCGATTCTTCGGCCTGCGGGCAATCGCCCTAACGTTCTCCGCCCCGACCATGAGTTGTGACAGTTTCTCCTCGTCGGTCTCGCTCGATCTAGCCACACTCACGATGCTGCCGTTTCGCATCACGGTAACTCTATCCGCCACTTCCATCACCTCGTTCAGCTTGTGGCTGATAAAGACAACTGTTTTGCCTTGATCGACCAGAGCACGCAGAGTGGCGAACAGCCTTTCGATTTGCTGCTCAGTGAGAATCGAAGTAGGCTCATCTAGGATCAGCAGCTCGGCGTTTCGATAGAGGACTTTTATGATTTCCACCTGCTGCATCTGGCTAACCGAGAGGTCCATTACAACATCGTCCGGATCGAAGTCAAACCCGAGATGTGTTGCCAGGTCCCGAACCTTCTCGCTAGCTCCGCGCAGATCGGTGAAGATCCGTCTCGAAATCGGTTCCGAGCCGAGGATGACGTTTTCGGCGGCGGTGAATGGTCTTATCAGTCGAAAGTGCTGATGGACCATTCCGATGCCGAGTCTGATTGCATCACGGGGCGAATTGATCGTGGCCGGGCGTCCCTTGAAGAATATCTCCCCCTCGTCGGCGCGCTCTACCCCGTCGAGTATCCGCATCAGGGTGGTTTTGCCGGCTCCGTTTTCACCGACCAGGGCGTGGATCTCGCCCTTTTCCAGCTCGAAGCTTACATGATCGTTGGCTCGCACGCCGTTGATCCTATAGAGCTTGGTGATATCCTTCATCAGAAGAAAGGGACGGACCATAATGCTAAACCATAATGCTAAAATGCAGGCATCTCCAGGCGACGCGAGCCGGATTTAAAACTTTTAAGGAGCGATTCGATCCGTTCTCTTATATCCACAGATACGAGTTTGCGGTAATTCTCGTCGTCGGTGACAAAATCGATATACCCATCCTGGATGCCGACCACTCTCGCTTTGCCGAACTCGAGCTTGTTTTGCATCGAAGCCTTGACGGTTTCGTAAGCGGCCCTATCGTTTCTCAGAACTGTGCTTCCGATTATAATTCCGGGTGCAAGGCCGTATCCATTGGAGTCAAACCAGAGAACGTAGCAGCTTTTTTCTTCGGCCGCCTTTACCACGCCGAGGTTGGCTCCCCCCGCGATAGGCAGTATCACGTCGGCACCCGAGTCAATCATGCTCCGTGCCAGCTCTGAAGCTTTCTCTGCATCGTACCAATTGCCGACGATCCTGAAATCGAGCTCGATGGCGGGATTCACGTCCTTTAGCCCCTTCTCGAAACCCGGTTTTATGGCTCGATCCATGGCCGGGTAGTGCTGTCCCGCGATCAATCCGGCTCTGAGCTCCGGGTTGGCCCCTTGCATCGAGCTTGTGGTTACGAGTCCGCCCATATACCCGATCAGATAAGCCTGCTCCATCTGGTTGAAGAGCAGCGTATACACCTGGGCGTGACCCTCTAGGAAGCCGTCCATGACGGCGAAGCGCTGCTTAGGAAAATCTTTCGCAACGGACGCACAAATCGAGGGCATAGCCGGATTTGAGGTGAGTATCAGATCATAGGTGTCGGTGGCAGCAAGGGTGGTGATCTTCTCCTCCCACTCAGCCTGATTGAAACCTCCTTCGACTATCTGTGCAGTGGCGCCTTCAGACTCGTCGACGGCGCGTTGGGCGCCCTGAACCAGCATTTCGTAAATTGGATTGCCCGCTGTGACGCCGGGTACAAAAACGGCCAGCCTGTAGGCCGTTTTATCGCCTGGCTTCTTTTGTTTCTGACACCCTGAGAAGACCAAGAGTATTAACACCATAGCCAGCGCAAACCGAAAGAGTAACTTGCGTAGAAAAGACCAACACATAGCAGTTCCTCCTCGAAGATCTCATCTTTGGACTTTCAGGGCTTGGCTAGGGAGTTTTAACCGAAAGACGGCTTGTGGGATTCGATGAGTAGCATTACCTTCTCCCATCCAGACTATACTGTCGGCTCTGGAATCACACCAGATCCACCCCTATTTGGGTTCGCGGGCTCTTCCCCTCGCCGTATCAGGGGATATCACCGCCGGTAAGGAATTTCACCTTGCCCCGAAGGTCACTTCTACTATACTACAGGCGGCTCCACTTAGACAAGTGTCGGACTTAAGCGGATTGTTTGACAAAAATCGAGGGAGAAAGCTATCCTCGGCTATGATCGCATGCATTGATGTCGGCACGTCCATGATCAAAGGGGGGATCTTCGACCGGCAGGGCCGATTGGCAAGCCAATCTCAATGCCCCGTATCATTCCTCGCCTCTTCGGAATCCGGCACCTATGAGATCGATCCCGGTGATTGGATCGAAGCATTGAAAGGAGTCTTTGAAAGTCTCGTCTTCGAGAGGCGAGAGGTCGAGGCCATCGTCGTGAGTGGGAACGGGCCCACTCTGCTTCCGGTCGATACCGCCGGTCGGGTATTACACCCAGCCATCATGTGGTTGGATAGGCGGGGCATCAAGGAGGCCGGTGCCCTTGTCGAATCAGCTGGTCTCTCCGTAGATGCCTCGTTTTTTCTCTCGAAGGCGTACTGGTTCTATCGCTTCCGGCCTGATATCTATGAAAAGACCCGGTTCTTTCTTGCCTGCCCCGAATATGTCAATTTCTATCTATGTGGAGAGAGCTCGACGATCTTGCCCTCCCCTCGATTTGAACAGTACGTCTGGAATGCCGAAGCGATCAAAGCTTTGGGAATGGATCGAAAGCGGTTCCCGCCCTTTGTGAAACCCGGCACCGAAATTGGGAGGTTGAGAGCGGATGCAGCCCAGACTCTGGGTCTTGAGCAGAGCACAAGGGTTATTGCGGGAGGCCCTGACTACGTCATGTCCCTGCTGGGAACCGGTACGATCGAGCCGGGTCTCTCCTGCGACAGGGCAGGAACCTCAGAGGGAATTAACTTCTGCTCAACGGTGCCTGTGCGCGACAGGCGCCTGATCTCCCTACCCCACATTCTGGATGACCTCCATAACATCGCGGGGGTCATTTCAACAACCGGAAAGGCGCTGGAGTGGTATCAAGGATTGTCCGGTCTTTCTAGGCGCTCTTTTATGAGGAGTGTCCAGTCGACCCCTGCGGGGTCAAGGGGTATTATCTTCCTGCCCTATCTGACGGGAGAGCGGTCGCCTGTCTGGGATCCGGAGGCTCGCGGAGCCTTTGTTGGGCTTACCCTGGGCCATGGAGTGGACGAGCTGGCCAGGGCAGTGGCAGAATCCATCGGATTTGCCATTCGCGATGTCCTAGAGGTGATGAGAGAGAACAATCTGGTCATGCAGGAAATCCGCGTGGCCGGAAGCCAGTCCCAGATCGAGGTTCTCAATCAGATCAAAGCCGATATTTCGGGCAAGAGACTGCTCATTCCCGCTGTAGCCGAATCCGAGCTAATGGGCGATGCGTGCATCGGGCTTGTTGCTCTGGGGGAGTTCGAGAGCCTGCAGGCTGCCTGCCGGGAATGTGTCAAAATAGAGCGGGAGTTCAATCCCAACAGCAGAAATCTTGCCCTGTATACGGAAATGTTTTACCTTTATAGGGATATTTATTCCGGATTGAAGGGCACCTTTCATAAGCTCGCTGGAGGTACAGAATTGGGGGAAACGAGCAAAGACCAGCAGGACGCGAGCAAAGGCCAGCAGGATGCAGGTACAGGTCGGGAGGATGCATGAGGATTATAATAGGCTCCGATCACGGCGGTGTCGCGCGAAAGCGCGAAATTATCGAGTTTTTGGTGGGAGGGGGACATTACGTCGAAAACAGGGGTGTCGATACGGAAGACTCAGTGGATTATCCGGATATAGCCCGCGATGTGTGCGAAGAGTATAAGAGGGGACACTATGATTTTGGCATCCTTCTGTGTGGAACTGGAATCGGTATTTCGATTTCCGCCAACAAAATAAAGGGCATACGCTGCGCTTTAGTCTTTGATGAATACACTGCACAAATGGCGAAGGCCCACAACAACGCCAATTTCATTGCCTTCGGGGGACGTACCACATACGCCACTGCCATCACAGATATGATCAAGTGCTTCATGGATACGGAATTCGAGGGTGGCAGGCATCAGCGCAGGGTCGGAAAGATCGCTGCACTGGAAAATGAAACCCTTGGTGAGGGCCGGTGAAACTGACCTTTCTGGGTTCCGGAACGAGCCATGGGGTGCCGATGATTGGGTGTCACTGCGCCACCTGCTCATCTTCCAATCCGAAGGACAACCGTACAAACGCTTCCCTTCTCATTGAGAGAAAGGGCAAGAACATCCTGATCGACTGCGGCAGAGATTTCCGGATTCAGGCGATAAGAGAAGATATCCGGCGGGTGGATCATCTCTTTCTTACCCATACGCATTTTGACCATATCGCCGGCATAGATGATCTGCGGGTCTATAACTATCGGCAGGCTGGGCCCATTCCCATATATGGCAGAGACGAGCACTTACGTTACCTGAGGAAATACATTTATCACTATCTCTTCGACGATGGAATCCAGAAGGGGGGCGGGGTCTCGAGACTGGAATCAATTCCCCTGGATGGGACTTTGGAGATCGATGGGCTACTCATCGAACCCATCAAGGTCTATCACGGACGATTGGAGATAAACGGCTATAGATTTGGGCGGTGCGCCTATATCTCCGATGTCTCATTCATTCCTGAAGAGACCATGGAAAAGCTAAAGGATCTGGAGATCCTCATTGTCGATGCTTTGAGATTCCGCGCTCACCCGACGCACTTCAACTTTGAGCAGGCCCTGCAGATTGTGGCGAGGCTGAAGCCAGCCCAAACCTACCTGACCCACATGTGTCACGATATCCTACACGATGAAGTGGAGGAGGGATTGAGGAATCCGGGATCGGGCTATGCCAGCGCATTTTCGGTGAACCTGGCCTACGATGGTTTGTCGCTCGCGATCGCGGACTAATCCTGCGATCGAGGAATGAAGGAATCGCTGATTCTACCGTCTCTCAACTCATAAACAACCGAGGCGTACTCTTCGATCACAGGATCGTGAGTGGCCAGAATAATTGTCACCCCACTCTCTGCTATAACGTCTTTGAAGAGATCTAGAATCTCCCTACCGGTGGCTGTATCGAGCTCTCCGGTGGGTTCGTCCGCCAGCACCATAAGCGGTTCGTTGGCCAAGCCTCATGCTATGGCTACCCTCTG
>CAZLRN010000345.1:4836-5316 GCA_964561715.1 uncultured Spirochaetales bacterium | reverse complement strand
CGAATCAGTGTTATAGTATGCTGCCAGATTGTACTGCAAACAAATCTTGAATTCCGTTTGGGCTTTTCTCCGCTAGGGGCTAAAGAGGTAGAGAGAAAGCTGCCTTTTTGCTTTTCTCGTATCGTCACTCAAGGAACCAGTTCTTTCATTAGCTTTGTGCAAGATATCAGAGCGAGACTCATCAGGCCTTACAATAAATCTAAAAGCCCTCTGTCTGCTCAACATAAAGCATCGGAAGCTACAGAAATAGCCTCGACGCCGCCGGAACCGTGCTTTCGGTATGGGTTCTTATGTGCTATTGTAGCAAATCGAGCACGTAAAAGTGAGGAGGTAAAAAAGTGAGTAGTTTTGCTGATTATGACAAATACGACGCGGTTGGCCTCTCGGATCTGGTAAAAAAGAAAGAGGCTGCGCCGGCTGAGTTAGTCGAAGAAGCGATCGATCGGGTCGAAGAGTACAATCCGCGGCTCAATGCGGTAA
>CAZLRN010000345.1:0-4826 GCA_964561715.1 uncultured Spirochaetales bacterium | reverse complement strand
GTAAATCACAAGACATACGATATGGCACGAGAGAAAGCGAAAGAGGAAATGCCATCCGGTCCTTTCGCCGGAGTTCCTTTTTTCTTGAAGGATCTGATCGCCGCTATGGCCGGAGTTCCGTTACGAAAAGGAAGCAAATTCCATAGGGACTATGTACCGGATCATGACTGTGAGATGGTAAGACGCTTTAAAAAAGCGGGTCTCATCATATTAGGTAAGACAAATACACCGGAATTTGGCTTAACGGTCGTCACCGAGCCCGAGTTGTTCGGACCGTCAAAGAATCCTTGGGATCTCTCTCGTACTACCGGAGGTTCGAGTGGTGGTTCCGCCGCTGTCGTGGCTGCTCATATCGTACCTATGGCGCATGGCAACGATGGCGGAGGCTCGATTCGTATTCCTGCTTCCTGCTGTGGAATTTTCGGTCTCAAACCTAGCCGTGGCCGGAATCCGACAGGTCCTGATGCGGAGCTCTGGAATGGGCTGGCCTGCGATCACGTTCTCACGCGCTCAGTCCGGGACAGCGCCGCCATGCTCGATGCCATCTCAGGTCCTGATATCGGAGCACCCTATTTTGCGCCACCACCGCAGCGATCTTTTCTCTCTGAGGTGAGTGAGAACCCGGGAAAGCTCAGCATCGCCTTTACGTCAAAGCCTTTTTTAGGCTCTTCCGTCCACGCCGACTGCGAGAAAGCTCTACAAGAGACTGTCGCGCTATTGGAGGAACTAGGCCATGAGGTGACAGAAGCAGCACCCGATATCGACGGCCCGGCATTTTCTCGAGCATTTCTACAAATGCTGTGCGGTGAGATTGGTGCGGATATTGCTGAGGCTGAAAGACTTGTGAACAGAAAGGCCTCGTTGAAAGGGTTTGAGGTTGCTACCTGGGTATTAGGGCTGATGGGAAGGAAGATTTCCGCCATTGATTTATCAAAATCCTTGCGGCTGCTAAAAGAGACTTCTCGAAAAACCGGCGTCTTTTTCCAAAAGCATGATGTGCTTCTAACGCCTACACTGGCCAGACCGCCCGTGCAACACGGAGAGCTGCATACCAGAGAACATATGTCTCGGTCGAAGTACTTCGCAACGCGGCTACTTGCAGGCCTTAACGCAGGGGGACTGCTAAAGGGAGCGCTGGAAGAAGTAGCTGCGGGGTTGTTTGAATTTTTTCCATACACACCCATATTCAACGCAACTGGTCAGCCTGCCATGTCGGTGCCATTGTGCTGGAATGAACAAGGGCTTCCCATTGGGATGCATTTTGTAGGACGCTATGCAGACGAGGGGACACTGTTTCGGCTAGCTGGGCAACTCGAAAGGGCCAAGCCTTGGTTTAATCGGTCTCCTCCGATTTTAATCTAAAGCCTACGCTTCGGCTTACGTTCAAGTGCAACACCGCTACTGATGAAATGATTCGATGACAAGCCTGCTCGCATACATGTCAATTTAAATGGTAAGAGAAGATTCTCATGGGGGGGAGTAAGGATTATTGTCCATTCATTAATTTGAACAGACAACCGGCTTGAACCTGTTTTTAGAAAAACACCAGATATTGCCTAAGCGGTACCTTGGCGAAAAAATGCCTTTTTGTTTCAAACGTCGCCCTCTCACCTATGCTTCTTCCTGACCTGTTCGATCCAGTCCCACATCTTCCGTATAGCCCGCTGCTCTTGTTCGCTCTGGGGCTGCTTCCAGGGCTCCATGACACGACCGGTAATCCTGCCTGAAAGCGGCGGCTCAGGGTACGCGCCAAGGTCGTACACCTCCTGCCCCTCAAACCCTATTGACTCCTCCTGGTAGCAAGACCACACAGCCTGACGTACAGTTTCCGGCGTGCCCTTGAATTGAAGATCGATCAGTTCTACCTGCGCGCGAAATCGCTCTATGAACTCCAAAGGCAGGTTGAAAAGCAGAGGATGTGGAGCGCTGGTGCCAACGATGCGCTTCTTCTCATCCACGCCGTTAGCCAAGAGGGCCTTGAAAGCCTCTCCAGTCAGATGGCCCTCGGATTCCGGCCCGGTGAGCACCGCCCACCGGATATTGGGATTGGCGATAATATTGCAGATGATCTTTTCGAAACCAATGTTCTCGGTTTGCACAGTGCCCGACAAAGCTGCCCCGGCCTCCAGCCCCACACGCACTAGCGCCTCGATTTCCCGTGGAATCTTGTCTTCCGCATGATTGAGAACAACAACCACCGCCACCGGCGAGCGGTCGTTTCCTCGCAAGTAGCGCCCTTCTTCGGGCGGATAGTCCGGGTGAGGGTTAACCTTCAGCATCGGAACTCACCTGCAACCCGTTGCGAGCGATACAGCACAGTATGCATTTGCCGGCTCTAAGTCCTTGCATAAAGATATTATGCCATGCTGGTGGTATCCCGGTAAACACAGACAAAGTATCCCTATTGAGTGCAGGTTAGCCAAAACAGACCGTTTGACGATTTTCTCCGAATAGACACAGAAAACTGTAGGATGAATCGACTTTAGCGATTTTAATTCAGCTTTGGCTTTTGCGGTGGCTCATTGAACTTACGGCGCTTCTTCCAGGCAATACATCCGCCCATCCTTACAGCGAGCCAAGCGAAATAGTCGATTATAGCAGTGCCGTTGAGGTTTTCGCCGATATCTCGAAAAAGACGGTCCCAGTACTTCCTTTTAGCATTTAAACCATATGGAATAAGGTCGCCATTGCCGTCTTTCTTCCATAGCTGTGCATATCTGTATCCGTAGTCATGAATCAATCCGGGGATCAAGAGCAATCCTACCGGGCTCAAGAAGGACTAGAGTGGTCGTGGAATCGAAGCACCATCGAAAATAAAGCCTTTATGCAGTACGATCTCACTGTTATCTGGCAGCTTGTACTGCCAGTTTTCCATCAGCTGCCAGTGTCTCACATCGAATAGCCAGGCCAATACTCTCGCTATAAAAGGACGATTCTTGGTGGCAATGGGCAAAGGCCTGAGAAGAGGCATGGCACTCCGATCCAGAATGGGCTCTGACCTTTTTCTAGAGAGAACGTATATAATCGCAAGAGTAAAATAGATGGCAAAAAAGGCGACAACAACCAATCCAATGATTTGGATTATAAACATACGCTTTGTCCTTTCCAGAGCTTATTGGCCACTTTATCAAGCATCGTCAAGGGCGTCTGCTCTTCAATATGGTCTTCACTTGTGCTAAAATATTTGTACAGCTTAGCCTAACAGATCTAAAAACATAAGCATCCTGCATTCGGCGTTCCACTTGAGATAGAGGGAGCGAGTTGACGATGCAGCCCTGTCCGGTCGCCGGTCTCTGCCGTACCCAGCCACCCAGAAATCCGATATTGACTGCATTCTTGGTGCGCATCGTCATTGCTACGGATAGTGCAAGGAGACAGAAATGATCAACAACATTTTCAAAGTTTATGTCTTGGTAGGCGTCGTGGCCTTGTTTCTACTGACCTGCGCAACGCTGCCTGTTGGATTCGAATCGCTGGACGAAGCAGTCGTCAGGCATACTCACTCCGGAATGGAGTTCCCGCCAAAGGTGAGCGGCTTCGATCGGATTAATCCCACAGCCTACGATAGTGAAGGGCTCGATGTCTCCGTGGGTTACGTGTTGTTCCATCCCAAGAAATGCAATATTACGTTCTACATTTATCCCGCGACTGCTGGACTGGAAGAGCACGTTGTTGAGATTAAGAACCAAATCGAAACGTATCACAAGGATGCGGTACTGATCTCCGAGTCCGAAACGGCTCATGAGCATTCCGGGGTGACTCATACCGGGAAGGAGCTTATTTACACATTCCGAGAGATTTACAGTGTCCCTACACTGTTTGGAGTCGGATACCGTGAACAAGACGTTGAATCCCGAGCCTATCTCTACGTATACAAGGATTGGTACATGAAGTATCGCATCACTTACTCACAGGAGTTTCAAGACGAGATCGATATCTACTTGAGCAGCTTCATGAAGCGATTGGTCTGGCCGTGAAGCCCTTAGCGGGCATGAATCATATTTGCGGCGGGGGTACATCCATGAAAAAAAGAACCTTGTCCCTTGTTCTTCTACCGGCGCTCTTCGTGGCATGTCTGACTTACAGAGGCGAGTGGAAGTCGCTGGACGATGAAGCCATGTCCCTGTACTATGCCGGGAGCTACGCCCGCGCGGCCGTGCTTGCGGAGGAGGCGCTCGAGCTCGCAGATACGGCTGTCGGACCAAATCATCCTGATGTGGCTCAGAGTCTCAACCACCTCGCAATGATATACGTACTCCAGGCTAGATACGCCGAAGCAGAACCACTGTACCAGCGTGCGTGGGCGATGGCGGAGAACGCGGCTGGACCGGAGTGCGGAGCCGTTGCTGGCATCATCAACAATGTCGCGGAGCTCTACCGGCACCTGGCGCGGTATTCGGAGGCCGAGTCGTTGTACAAACGCTCCCTCGCGATCAAAGAGAAGATTGTTGGCGCGGAACATCCGTCCATCGCTACGAGTTACAACAATCTCGGTACCCTGTACACGCAAATGGGCGAGTATGCCCGAGCCGAGCATCATCTCGAAAAAGCGCTCGCGCTTGGGGAAAAGCTTTTCAATCCAAGTGATCCTTTCGTGGCACCAAGTCTCAACAACCTCGGAAACCTGCATATTGAACTGGGCGAGTACAACCGTGCCGACCAATTCTACCAACGCGCGCTGACGATCGTGGAAGCGGCCTATGGCCCAGAGCACCCGTATGTAGCAACTACTCTCGTAAATATTGCTTTGATCCACCACAATGAGCAGCGGTATGATGAATCCGAGTCTTTGGTTCGCCGTTCGCTTGCGATCCGGGAGAAAGTGT
>CAZLRN010000344.1:0-5339 GCA_964561715.1 uncultured Spirochaetales bacterium | reverse complement strand
GCTTATGGCCATTGCGCTCGCGGGAGTATCGGGCCTCAAACTAGGATGGTCACTGATCGCCCCCGGTACCCGAACCCGAGCAGAATCCCTGCGGCGCACGGCCATCAATGTGTTGCCCCTGCTGTACGGAAGCACGGCTTTGCTGTTCATAGCAGCCGCCATCGAGGCCTTTTGGTCCTCAATTCTAATGCCCTTTCCAATCAAACTCGGAGTCGGGCTGGGCTTGTGGATCGCATTGATCGTCTACCTTCTCTTCAGTGGACGCAGGCATGGAATATGATGATATCACCGTTGCCGTAAGGCAGAGGGGCCCCAGAGAGTCGATCGACCTGGGATTCGCCCTGACCCGTCGTTGGTGGGCTTCCGTCGAGCTTGGCACCCTGGCCTGCCTACTTCCCTCTGCACTGGTCTTCTATCTGGCTCTAAGCAGTCAGCCGTTGATCGCTCTTGTCGCATTTTGGTGGTTCAAGCCCCTCTACGACCGCCTTCCTCTATTCATCCTCAGCCGAGCCTTTTTCGGCCAGAACCTCTCCCTCGAGCTGATCGCCGAAACCCCTCGAATCCTTGTGAGCCGCCTTTTCGGGGATCTCACCTATCGTCGTTTCTCTCCCTGCCGAAGCTACAGGCTGCCGGTGTGTCTGCTCGAGGGGCTCAGAGGCCAGGCTGTCCGGAAAAGGTTGAAGACGATCACCGCCACGGGCAAGCTCTCCGCAGCTGGAGTGACAATCGTCTGCCTCCTCTTCGAGCTACTCCTGGCTTACGGATTGTTCATCCTGGTGCACATCTTCAGCGACTACGGCCCGATCGGCGAATCGATCGCGATTCTCACCAACGAGCCCGAGCGGCTCAACAGCGCGTTAACCTATTGGATCTATGTGCTCTCCGTCGCTTTTATAGAGCCTTTCTATGTAGGCGCAGGCTTTAGTCTCTACGTCAATCGACGGATCAACCTCGAAGGCTGGGATTTGGAACTCATTTTCCGGCGGCTTTCAGAGCGGGTCGGGCGTACGACCGGACTTCGCGCCCGAAATCTCGCTGTGGCCCTGCTTGTGCTCGGATTTGTAGCTCAGGGCGCAAGAGCCTGGGCCGATCCGATTCCCGGCGGAGATTCGCCGGATGCGCTTATTCCACCCCCTCCAACGATCGAAGAAATCGAGACCGCACTCCAGG
The DNA here is from genome assembly GCA_964561715.1 of uncultured Spirochaetales bacterium. GTDB lineage: Bacteria > Spirochaetota > Spirochaetia > SZUA-6 > CAZLRN01 > CAZLRN01. The sequence goes on along the minus strand of CAZLRN010000344.1, from coordinate 4,169 downwards.
AGGTGTTTGATCACGAAGAGTTCGGGAGCACGGCGCAACAGACCGTTTGGCGTCCGAAATGGCAAAAAAAAAATACGAGGGAACGGCGTGGGGGGAATATAGAACAGCCCCTCCTCTCCGGATTCGCGACGTGGATCGCAAGAATTACTCCCTGGGTCCTTGGTGGAATCGCCGTGTTTCTAGGTGGCTACATGCTGGTCGTTACCCGGGGCAAACGTCTGGCTTCAAGACGGAAAAGCGCCGCCGACTCACAGAAAGACCTCAGCGGTGCGGGGCAGGATCCCGACAAAATCGAACCGGAGCTCCTGCCCGAAGACTGGCTGGGCGCTGCGACAAAGAACTGGCAAGCGGGCAAAAGACGAACGGCGCTGAGTCTTTTATACCGAGGCGGACTGGCCGCTGTCAGCGATAGAGGTGGAATCGAAATTCCCGATAGTGCCACAGAGATGGAGTGCCTGCGCCGGGTGAAGCGGATTGAAGCAAAAAACGAGCTCATCGATAGGTCAGCCGAGTTTCTCGAAGGCGTCGTCCGCCTATGGCTGCGGGAGGCCTATGCCAGAGAGCCGGTAGGCCAGTCCGCCTTCGATGACCTCTGCGCTTCGGGAAAGCGCTTATCACTGGGAGTGAGTTTAGCTCTGGGAGAGCGTTTAGCTTTAGCAAAGCGCTTGGCACAAGGAGCGCGTTTAACACCAGGCAGCGTACTGGGAACCGGGAGCGAGCTACCAGATGGGCAACCGGATGCGGGAGGTGAAGGGTGAATCCCAAGCTCAGATCCGCCCTCATCGTGCTGGCCTTACTCAGCACTCTTGCACTCCTGGTGCTGGGATTTATGTGGGGTTTCGAGGCGCAAACGCGGGAGGTCTACACCGGCTATGGTGAGAGGGCCAGAGAAAACGATTACCTCGCAGCGGGATGGATGCTGGATCGGCTGGGATTGAAGGTCACGTTTATCGAAAATCTGGATCGACTGCCTGCGAAAGAGGGTACGGTGTTTATGCCTCAATCGAGCCGCGGCTTGTCAGACGATCAAATCAAAGATCTGCTCGAATGGATGGCCCGCGGGGGCAGCCTCGTCGTGACGCCAGACGTACTATTAGAAGAGAACCTTTCCGTTCAAGACAGGTTGCTTCAACACTTCGGCGTCGAGACGCGAGCTATTAGAAGCGACGTACTCGCGACGAATCCCCAACTAGCTTCCGCCAGGCCCATCGATCTCTTTAGCGGAAAGGGGGCAGATCGTTCGGAACAGCCTGAGACCCTGCACATTCTCATGGCGCATCCTGTCGTGCTTATAGACAGTGCGGAAAAAGCCTTTTGGACCACCCCCAAAAACGACGTGAGAATGCTGCACCTTCGTCACGGGAGAGGCCTGTTGACTGTTCTTTCCGATGCCCAATTCATGAGCAACGAATGGCTCAATAACCAGAACAACGGGAGATTCCTCTGGTATCTGGCTACGGGAGACCAACGGCGTGGCGAAGTCCTTATAGCATACAGCAGGGAGTTTCCCCCGTTTCTCGCTATTGTGGCACGCCACGGCTGGCCAGTCCTGATCAGCTTGGCCGCGCTCATAGCGGCAACAATCGGTTTCTACGTATCCCGGCTGGGGCCGATTCTGAGCGGTCCGGGAGTGGTCCGCCGCAAGCTGACAGAGCATTTCGACGCTGTCGGGCGCTTTCACTGGCGCCAAGGCCATCGAGCTCGACTCGTGGACGGCGTGCGCCGCACGCTGCTACGCGGTATCTCTCGCAGGCATCCTACCTGGCACAGTCTCCCGCCGGATAAACAGATCGCCCGGCTCGAGCTCCTGCTCGGCCCAGCTTTTTCGAAGAAGAATCAATCAAGGCTCCAGATCGAATCTCTCGTTTCTCCCTGGGCGGGAGAGCCAGTTCCTAGACAGGAGAAAAGCATCGACGAAAAGCTATTTGTCGAGATCATCGCCAAGTTGGAAAGGATTCGCGCAGGCCTATGAAAGAGACAGAGAACAACCATCCGCAAAACCGGGATTCTGATCCGCCCTCCGGCACCATGCCCCCTATGCAGGCTGTGATTCCCCTGGAATCGCAGGAACTGAAAAGCCAGACGGAGTCGATTCACGCCATCCGCAGAGAGATCGCCAAGAGCGTCGTTGGACAGAATGAAGTGATCGAGCAGGTGCTCGTCACTCTCATAGCTTCCGGGCATGTATTGGTGGAGGGTCTGCCCGGATTGGGCAAGACCCTGTTGATACGGTCCCTTGCCAAGAGCTTCGGAGGCGCATCGGCCCGCGTACAGTTTACCCCTGACCTCATGCCCAGTGATATCACCGGCCACGTGCTCTTCAATCTGCAGAAGGGCGTCTTCGAAACCAGGCGAGGACCCGTGTTTACCAACCTTTTAATTGCAGACGAAATCAACCGGGCGCCGGCCAAAACCCAGGCGGCAATGCTCGAGGTGATGCAGGAGAGGCAGGTCAGCCTGGAGGGGGAATCGATCCCACTGGAGTCGCCCTTCATGACATTGGCGACTCAGAATCCACTCGAGCACGAAGGAACCTACCCTCTTCCAGATGCCCAGCTGGACCGCTTCCTCCTCAAGATCGAAATAGGGTACGCCAGCGTGGTGGAGGAGGCGGAGATGGTCGAGCGGGTGACAGTGGGAAGACCCGGTGATTCCCTTCCACTGGAAAATATCGAGGCCGTTGCCACAGCTACAGACATCATCGCGCTCCAAAAGGCTGCTGCTCGTGTCCGGGTCGACCGACAGGTTCTCGACTATGCTGTGCGGATCGTACGCGAATCCCGTAGCTGGCCGGGGATTGCCATGGGAGCCGGACCGAGGGGGAGCTTGGCGCTGATCCGTGCCGCCCGGGCCTGGGCCCTCTTCGAAGAGAGGAGTTTCGTGATTCCCGACGACATCAAATGGGCGGTCCTTCCCGTCCTGCGGCATCGAATCCGACTTTCCCCCGAGATGGAAATCGAAGGAATGAGAGCCGATGAAATCCTCGAGCAGCTACTCGATTCAGTAGAAGCCCCGCGTCGATGAAAACCACCCTCAGACTGATCATTCTGCTCTCGGTTTGGGTTCTGCTCTCGACGGCCGCCGTGCTTATCGGGATCCCCGTCTTGTTCTGGTTCGCCTCGGCTGCTCTGGTCTTCGTCATGCTCCTGATCGATCTGGTCTGGGTACTCATTCTGCCTAGCCCATCGATACTCCGGCGATTCAACACGATTCTGGCCTTGGGAGTGCCGGCCCAAATCGATCTCGATCTGGAGAGTGCAGAGCTCGACCAGGTTCCTTTTGGGCGCCTCGCCTATGCCTCGAGGCTACGTACACCGTCTCTCCGCAACGCTCGCCGGGGCATCAGGCTGGTGATACACGATCATCATCCGCCCGCTCTGAAACCAGAAGGGCTGCCCGTGACGCTTCGCCTGCCCTGGGGAGAGAGGCTTTCAGTTTCTTACCACGTGTTGCCCACAGAGCGAGGCAACTTCGAGTTCGGGAAAGTCGTCGCCTGGATGGGGTCGCCTCTCGGGCTGTGGGAGCGTAAAATCCGTGGAGGAGCTTCGGAATCGGTGCGGGTCTATCCGAACTTTCAGTCCCTGGTTCGCTATTCTCTCGTTGCCATCGAAAACCGGATGGGCCAGATCGGCATTCACCAGTTTCGGCGCCGGGGAACTGGACTGGAGTTTCACCAGCTGCGGGAATATCGCACCGGCGATTCCTCCAACCAGATCAACTGGAAGGCCACGTCGAGGCGGCTCAAGCTCATTTCCTGCGAGTATCAGGAAGAGCAGGATCAGCAGGTCATGCTTCTCCTCGACTGCGGTCGAAGGATGCGTGCCCGCGACGGGACGCTCTCTCACTTCGACCACGCGTTGAACGCCGTGCTGCTTTTGGCTCACATCGCCCTCCGCCAGGGCGACAGCGTGGGGCTCATGACTTTCGGCGGTCCACGGCGGGACCTCGCTCCCCGCAAAGGCGTCAGCACCGTCAACATTCTGCTCAACGCCACCTACGACATCCAGCCCACCGTGTATGCCACCGACCTCGCCCAGGCTCGCGAGGACTGCGCCAGGCGGGTCAGCAAGCGCTCTCTCATTGTCCTGGTATCGAATCTGAGCGATCAGCAACCGCAGAATCTGCTCAGCGTCACACGTTCGCTGATGAGGCGTCACCTGGTTCTATAC
>CAZLRN010000343.1:0-5352 GCA_964561715.1 uncultured Spirochaetales bacterium | reverse complement strand
GGGTAAGGCTAATCCACGGTTTTGCAAGTGCGGAGGTCACATCATATTGTCTCACTAAACACTAGCATTCTCCATCATATGCGGACTAAAGCCTCTGCGATTCCACCGTTTACGGCAGCAAAATCCAGCTTCAATCCAACAGAAAACCTTCTCCGATCGTCACGCAGCAAATCTGGCCTTCCACCACAGCCTGCCCGATGATTCTGGCAAATAACCCGTCGAATTCGAGTTTTTGGGCTATGAGGGTCACCTCGGCGCCTGGGAGAATCGGCTCCAGATAGTAAGCCCCGATCGTTCTCGTTGCACGTATCGGAACGGGCTTTGCATCCCGGCTTATCTCTGTAACCTGGTTATCGAGAAAATAGTGAAGGCACAGCCCGAGCTGTCCGATCATCTCAAGCTCGAGCACACCGGGATAGACGGGACTATCGGGGAAGTGACCTGCGAAAACGGGATCTGTTTTCGGGATGATTCGGGATCCCATTATGAGCTCGCAGGCAAGATCGATGCCTGTCAATCGGTCGAGAAGAAGAAAGGGCTCCCGATGGGGCAAAATGCGCTTTATATCCCCCCGCTCTATATGCAGTGCCACTGGCGCTCGTGCGGCGCCGAGGAGCAATCGTTTCCGATGCTTCCTCAAAAGGGCATCATAATCCACTGGAACCCTCGCAGAACCTAGCCTTTCAGCTCTTTGGCTATGACGTCTTCGATGATATTCAGAGTCAGGTCCATCTCCTCCCTTGTAAGCTGAGAGGAGACAGAGATTCGAAATCGCCGCGCATGGGCAGGGACGGCCGGAAAATCAACCGGTTGAAGCCACAATCCGCGTTTCTGTATTTCCGCTGCGAGATGCATCAGCATTTCTCCGGACGAACCGACGATGATGGGAATGACCTGAGATTCTGTCTCTCCGATATCCAACTTAAGGCTCTGCAGGCCCCTTTTCAGGTAGGCCACATTGTCCCAGAGTTTGTCTCTGAGGGAAGAATCTCGAGTGGCAACTTCCAGTGCCTTGATCAGGCCGCCGACAATGGCAGGAGGAATGGCACAGGAGAAGTTCCAGGGCGAAGAATAGCCCTTGAGATATCGTATAATCCTCGCGTTGGAGCAGATGAAACCGCCGACTCCGCCAAATGACTTGCTGAGGGTCCCGAAGGAGACCCCCATCTTGTGCTCCAAACCAAAATGCTCGGCGACCCCACGCCCGTTGGGACCGAACATCAGCGTGGAGTGAGCCTCATCGATGTAAATCGCTGCGCGATACTGATCACAGAGCTCCACAATCTCCGGAAGCTTCGGCAGATCGCCGTCCATGGAATAGACCCCTTCGACGGCAACCATAGTCCTCTGATCCTTGCTTTTCTCCAGCATGCTGGCCAGCGAATCCATATCGTTGTGCTTGAAGGTGAGCATCTTGACCTGGGCGAGGGTACCACCATCGACAAGGCTTTTGTGACACTTCTCGTCGAGGATGAGCACATCCCCTTTCCTCATCAGCCCCTGGATCGTGCCAATGTTGCCGCCAAATCCGCTGGAGTAAACAAGACAGTCATCTTTCTGCTTGAACTCCGCCAATCGCCGCGCGAACTCAACGTGAATGTCGAAGGTCCCAGAAAGCAGCGGCGCCCCAGAAGAGCCAAGACCGTACTTATCGAGCGCCTCCTTGGCGGCTTGAATCACCTCAGGATGGGTGGAGAGCCCGAGATAGTTGTAGGAGGTTAGATTGATGATCTTCCTTCTCTTCTGGTCTATGTTGCTGAGTATCTCTGTCGCGGTTTTTGGCGCCCCGAGCAGCTGCTGTTCGAAGAAACTGAAGCCGGCTCTAACTTTCGGATGATTGATCCATTCTTCATAATCCGAGGGCGGAGTGAGAACATCCGGGCTGTCATTGTAAAAAAAGTCGGCGAGACTGTATTTGAGTATATCCGACATGGAGTGCTCTTGCTACTTCCTGTTGATATACTCCAAGAACTTATCGGTGAGCTGCTCAATATTTTCAATATCCGCCAGCTCTGCCCGCGGAATCTTGATCTGCAGCTCCCTCATGGAACAGGATACAACCTCGATCATATCTAGGCTATTGGCTCCATAGTCTTTCATGGATTTTGTTATATCAATATCGCCCTCATCGATATCATCGAGGTTTTCGACTATGTTTCGCTTAACAACCTCGACAACTTCCTCTTTAGTCATTCCTTGCTCCTTCCAGTGTCTTCTGACTATTCTATCGTGACTATTCTATTTGGATGAGATTATTCGGTCTCTCTTGCTTCTCTCTTATTGATAAACCTCATCATGGCATTATCCTTTAAGGGAAGCCCGTAGTCAACACTTATAATTTGACCGTTTACGGCGTCTAATAGACCACTGCACAGGGCCAGCACGGCAGAACCACAGTCCTCGGGGGTCAGAATCATTCGATCCGGCACCCCTTCGCTTTTGATAAAATCAAAGAACTCGTCGCCGAATATCAAATCGAAGGAATCCGTCTTGACTGTACCAAATCGAATCACATTCACTCGGCTCCCCTCGCTGAATAGCCGGGCGGAGAGATAGCGCGCGAAGAGCTCCAGAAGTGCCTTGGAGGCCGCCACAAAATCGTAGCCTTTATAATAATGGTTCGGACCATCACTGGATATGCCAACAATATACCGGGGGTATCTGCCAAACCGCTGTTCTATCCTGCGCGTATAGTCTATCAAGGGCCATGTGCTGTACTCGATTGTTTTGAAGAGGGACTGCTTCTTGTAGTCGCCAAGCTCCAATGTGCGAAGAGCAACTCCGACGTTGCAGATGTAAATATCGATCCTGTCGGAGGTCCGTGCAACCTCTTCGAGAAGACGCTCGGTGTCCTCTTCGGCCGAGACATCCGCCTGGACAACCACCGGCTTTTTCGCCCCAATCTCCTCGAAAAGCGATAAAAGCTCCTCCTCATCGGCGGAGCCCCATTTATAGGTGATGTAGAGTTGCGCTCCGGCTTCGGCGAATTTCAAGGCTGTGGCGAGACCAATGCCCCGGGTCCCGCCCGTAACGAGAACAACTCTGTCGCTCAGATCTATGCGAATCATGCCGGTTTTCGTTTAGTCAACGTAGCGCTCCTCGATCGTTCGCCGAGTTTCGGGGCTCGAGAAGCTGATTCGATGCATAAGGTCCTCTTGGAGCCGCGCTTCGGTAAGCAGCTTTTTCTTTCGTGCACTCAGAGAATGCTTGAGGAGGTAGAGGGATTGTATATTCACCTCGCTGATCTGTAAAGCCAGATCCCTTGCCTTGGCCAGAACATCGTCTCTTGGCACGATGTAGTTAATCTGGGTGTTTTTCTTTTCGAGCTCGCTGCCTCGAAACCGCTTGCCCGTGTACATCATCTCATTTGCGATATAGGGACCCACAGCCTCGGCCAGGAGAGTCGTGCTTCCCATTCCAGGAGTGAATCCCATCGTCATAAAAACGGCTCCGTAGCGGCTTTCCCTGGCCGCCACGATAATGTCGCAGCAGAGAGCAACAAGGAGGCCGCCTCCGACGGCGTGTCCTTCGATTGCTGCAATAAGCGGAAACGGAGCACTCACGAGCCTCTCCGAAACCGATACGTCGCCCATGTCGACCTTACCATCACACAGATCCAGGAGGGTCTGCTTGTCTGCGCCACCGCAGAACACCTCCTTGAGCCCCTGGAGAATGACAACCTTTGGCTTATACTTATTTTCCAGTTCGTCCAAGCCGCGCAGCAGATCTTCGATAAAAGCCCTAGAGAAGATATTTTTTCCCTCGGAGTCGTTCATTTTCAGAGTGGCGATTCCATTTTCCTCGCAAATCACTTCGACTCTTCGATCCATGGCTGTCCCCCTGTCAACACATCCACTGGCACCTATCCGCTACTCCTCCCCTATCAGGGGTTTCTGCGGCCGGTACCGCCCAAACCATTCGGGCAACTCTCCAGCGCTAAAGGCCTCGATCCCCCGCAAGACTTCAGGGCTCTCTATCATCTTGATAAACTCCTCTGCAGCCATGCTTCTGGCTTCTTGGAGATCCCTTCCCAAAAGGAGCTGAGTAAACCGCTTGGCTTCGGCCAGGGCCGCTGGAGAGGAGCGCAAAAGCCCCTTGAGGACGTTCCTCGCCCCTCTTTCGAAGTCTTTCTCTTCGAAGAGCTCGTCCACGAGACCCAGACGATACGCCTCTTCCGCACTGAGCTTCTTGGCAGTCAGGACGAGATATCGCGCTTTCTGAGGACTGACGCGTTGGGCGAGCAGATAGGGCAAAACATTGGCCGGAATCAGTCCAAACAGCACCTCCCCCAATTCGAAGCTAGTCTGTTTCGAGGAGAGCACAATATCGCAGGCGGATACGACTCCAACGCCTCCGGCCTTGACAGCACCGTTTACCAGGCAGACAGCCGGCTTAGGTGATGTGTAGAGGGAGTAAAGCACCTCTCCGTACAGATCGAGGGCCTTTTGTATCGATCCGGTGTCGCCTGAAACGACGTGATCGATATCCATGCCCAGGCAAAAGACATCGGCCGAGGATCGCAGCACAACGATTCTCGCTTCAGGATCATTCAGAGAGCTCTTGATGGCCTCATGCAGCATCTCCAGCAAGCCAGGATTGAGTCTATTGCCGTTGGACGTATCTCTCAATGTCACGAGGGCAACCTGAGAATCGACCTCGCAGCTAACAAGGGACAATCTTTAGCTCCATTCGTACTGACGGTAGAAGTCTTTTACCCCCTTCAGAACGAGGTACCCTTTGCCGGCATAAAACTCACTGTACCAGCCATCCAGCACATCGAAGTCCAGTGTCACATCGGGCTGTTCGATGCTGGATTCGCGTGCTTTCTCGATCCTCTCATACTCTTCGACGGAAACCTCTCGGCGTCGGTCCAACGCCTCGTCTATGCTCATCCCCTCGATCTGCTCTTTGGCTTCGGCTCCAATCAATCCGCTGTAGAACTCTCCGATCGCACCCGAGCCATAGGAAAAGAGGCTAACTCTGTCGCCCGGTTTAAGCTCCACGGCATCCTTGATCAGACCTGAAAGGCCCACGAAATTGCTGGCGCCGTAGGTGCTGCCGACACGGCTGGCGTATCTGAGGCTGGGCAGCACTCTCCTTTCGAAGCTCTCGATAACCTCCGATTTCTTTCGCGGCCGGGAGAGATTGCAGAGAGTCCTATGAGCCTGAAACGCCATGCCCGGAAAGGGCATGTGGTAGATGGAATAGCGAAAGTAGCCGTCAAAATCGATTTCTTCGCCGGCATGGGAGGCATAATCCTGGTAGGATCCTTCCAGGGCATCCAGGTAGCTGTACAGACTCACCTCGTTGTTTCCCACCTCGTGCCTGGCGCTGGGTCGAAAGGTATCATAG
>CAZLRN010000342.1:0-5384 GCA_964561715.1 uncultured Spirochaetales bacterium | reverse complement strand
CTGAGAATGGAAGCAAACACACCCAAAGACAGAAAGCGGCTGCGCATATACTCCCGTCATGCATCGATATTTTGAAAAACGATAATATCATGGGGTACATCCCGCGTCTATCCCGCGTAGATAGATTTACGCCCTTATGCGGGCGGCGCCGGCGCAAGTGTTGAGGCTAGCGTCCTTCAGCCGACCCGTAGATGTCGACTCCAGCAAGCTGAAAATTGAAAGGGGAATTCCAGTCATCATGATGAGATAAATAGGATAGTATTACCTCATATCGTTGGCTGCGCCCACAACCCAAACAATTTAGCCTATTTTCTATAGTGCATGCCAACTACTTGCTCTGCAAGCAGCTTGCGGAAGCAAGCTGCTTGCAGAGCAAGCTGCTTGCAGAGCAAGCTTGTGGCAATTCCGGCTCAGATCGGTTTCGGACAATCTTGCTAGAATAACAAGAAATTGAGCCGGAATTGCATAGGAGCCGAAATGGAAGAATACGACTTTGGACTCGGATGGGAGGGCCTTGATGCCCGGGAGTATCTCTTTATCAAGACAATCGAAACAGAGTGCAGACAACAGGAAATGAGATTCCTACTAGTCGACAGCAGCAACCTCTCCGAAACGATGAATCGTCTCGACAAAGGTCGGCTCTCGATTCGCTTCTTTCTCGACCTCGCCTCAGAAACCCCTGATCTCGAAAACAGCTTTACCAAGTTTGCTTACCGTCTGAAAGACGCCGGTTGTAGAGTAGTCGCCGATCCGGACAAGGTCCGATTCTCGGCAGACAAATCGATCACCCATTTCAGCCTTGTGGAAGCCGGGATAAACGTTCCCTATACCGTCATCATCAGAAACTGGGACCCTGAACGAAGGCTCACACCGCAGGAGCGCAGCAGTCTCGGACTTCCGATTATCATCAAACCAGCCACCGGCTACGCACAGAGGGGTGTAATGCGGGTCAACACGGCAGTAACCTTGAGCGAGATCGCTCAGGCACGGAGTTCCAGCCCTGGCGACAATTTTCTCCTTCAGCGCTTCGTAGAACCTGAAATGTTCGGTGCAGATGCAGCTTGGTTTCGGGTATTCTATCTCTTCGGCGAAACTGCCATTTGCTGGTGGAACAGGGAAAACGGCCGTTATCGGCAGGTATCTCTCAAAGAGTTCGACATATACCGTTTGAGCCCGTTGGTAAGGATAACATCTGAGATCGCCGGCATAGTGGGGATAGAGTGGTTTACCTGCGAGATCTGCTTTGACAAGGATAAAAACGAGTTTGTAGTTATAGACTATATGAACGATCAATTCGATGTATCATCGCAGACTCAACGAGACGCCGGGGTGCCGGATGAGCTGCTCATCCTTCTTGCCCGTCGCGTTGTGGCCAAGGCAAAGGATTACAAGCTGCATGGTTATCCGGTGGCATATCGGAATGTCTGGTTCATGAGAATGAAAACAAAGGATGAGGATGCCTGACTAACATGATCAAACCCGCTGCGCTCAAGAGAGGAGATACGATCGGCATTGTCGCTCCGGCCTGGTCGTTCGATCGAGGCAGATTTGAGAAAGGCGTAGAGTATCTCAAAAAACTCAGCTATCGGGTCAAATACGAGCAGAATATCTTCGGAAAGTATTGGTCTCTGGCAGGGCACGACAGGGAGCGGGCGATTCAGATCTGCAAGATGTTTGCCGACCCAAGCGTCAACGCGATATTTTGCGCAAAGGCGGGATACGGGTCCATTAGGACAATCCCTTATCTGGACGATCAGGTTATTCGAAAAAATCCGAAAATATTCGTCGGCTACAGCGATATAACGGTTCTGCTGTCCTATTTACAGCGTACCGCGGATATGATTGTTTTTCACGGGCCGGTGCTCTCGGGGGAAATAACCGAGAAGATGAATTCAGAAACCCTAAAATTTCTGCTTCGAGTGATAAGCAGCACTTCTCCATTGGGGAATTTGAAATTCAACGGTATGAGGAGGTTACGCGCGGGGCGTGCGCGGGGGATGCTCGTTGGCGGCAATCTTTCCATGCTTATCAGCTCCATCGGTACCGAATATGAGATCGACACGCGGAACAGGATACTGTTTCTAGAGGATGTGGGTGAAACTCTAGAGAGCATCGACAACTATCTCATGCACCTCAAACTCGCGAAGAAGCTAGACTCAATCAAGGGGCTGCTTCTCGGCAAGTTGGTAAGCCGCGTCGACTATTCCGGAAAAAATTACAGTATCCCTCACATCATCGATGACGTCTTCGAACGAAGAAACATACCAATTCTATACGGATTTCCATCCGGGCACAGTGGCAATGAAGGACTAAACATCACTCTGCCTCTCGGTGCGGAAATCACCCTCGATGCAGATAGCAAAACGATTTGTGTGGAAGAACCAGCCGTAAGCGATTGATACGGCTCGCCTGCTTACTGTATAAAAAGCTCCAGACCGCAGCCGGTGTCCGTGTTAAATCACAGCCGCCTTCCTGGAGCCGAGATCCACGTTCTGTTGTTCTTGACAGGCCGAAAAATCGACTCGCGCCCTTCCGAAGCGACTACTCCTTGATCCCCGTAGAAGCCAGGCCCTTTACGAAATAGCGCTGGAGAAAGAGAAAAACCGCCAGCACAGGAAGAATCGCCACCGTCGATGCCGGCATGAGGTAGTCGTAGTGGACGAATCCCTCCTCCCGAAAAGCTGTAAGACCAAGTGCGACGGTGTACTTCTCCTGGGAGTTCAGATAGAGGAGCGGCGTGAAGAAGTCGCTCCAGGTATGAACGAATGTGAATACTGCTACAGTCACTACCGCCGGTTTCACGAGCGGCAGCGCGATGCTGAAGAAAATCCTCAGCTGCCCGCAGCCGTCAATGATCGCTGCCTCGGTAAGCTCACTGGGGAGCGTAAGGAAAAACTGCCGCACCATGAAAACGTAGAACGCCGTACCGAAAAACGCCGGTACCACCAGAGGCAGAAAGGTGTTCACCCAGCCGAATTCGGTAAAGATCAGGTAGAGCGGGATCATCGTGACTTGCCCGGGGATCATCATGACCGAAAGGACCATCATGAAGAGCAGGTTCCGCCCCCAGAACCAGGGCCTGGAGAACCCCCACCCGCCCAGCGTGCAGGATAAAACCATTCCCGTGACGGCAAGACTCGCCACGATCGTCGAGTTGATGAAGTATCGCCCCATCGGCTGAACCGTGAAAGCCTCAACATAGTTGCGCGGGCGAAACGCCTGAGGAAAGAGCTTTATGCCCGGCGCGATTATCTGCTCCATGGGCATGAAGGAAGATGCCACCATGAACCAGAATGGCAGCAAGAAAATCAGGGCGCCGACAACGAGCATCCCGTAAATTATGGCGCGCCCTCCTATGCGCTTCAGATTCGATGTTCTCATTTCCGTCTCTCCTGAGCGCCAGATTTGTAGTAGACCCAGCGGCCGGAAAGCCGGAACTGGATAATCGTCATCGTCAGCAGAATGACGAACAGAACCCACGCCATGGCCGATGCATAGCCCATCTTCAGCCACTGGAAGGCGTTGTGATAGAGGTAGAGCACGTAAACGAGCAGCGAATCCAGAGGGCCGCCGGTCCCGTTAGACGACATCACGTAGACCTGGGTGAACATCTGCATCATCTGGATGAGTGTGATCACGATGTTGAAGAACAAAACAGGAGTCAGATGAGGAAGCATGACGGCTGTGAATTTGTGCCGGATGCCACCGCCGTCCAAGTCGACGGCTTCGTAAAGCTGGTCGGGTATGGTCTGGAGCCCGCCCAGGAATATGAGCATCGACTGGCCTATGTTGAAGCTCATCATCAGGATGATCGCCGGCATCGACCAGAGGGGATCGCCCAGCCATGCAGGCCCTCTGATGCCTACAGCCCTCAGCAGTGAATTGATAAGACCGAACTTCGCCTCGTAGATGAGCTGCCAAAGCAGCGAGATGGCCACGCCAGCGGTGACGGAAGGCAGGTAGTAGATGGTGCGGAATACTCCAATGGCCCGAACCCGCTGGTTGAGAAGAATCGCCGCCGTCAGCGCTATCAGGATCCTTAAGGGCAAGCCGACTCCCACGTAATAGAAGGTGTTCAGAAGCGACCGTACCCACTTCGCATCCTGGAAGAGACGCACGTAATTCCTCAAGCCAATGAACTTGGGCGCCGTGACCACGTCGTACTTGGTGAGGCTGAAGACCAGCGACGCGACCATGGGACCGAAGTGGAAGATCAGCACCCCGGCGACAACCGGCAGTATGAACAGGTAGTAGACACCGTTCTTTCGAACGTGACGTGCCCATGCCGATATGTTCTCGAAATTACGCATTGCGCATCAAGAAACCGGAGGCAGAGCCCCCGGTTTCTTTCGTGCTTCCGTTAGAAGGTGATGTCCGCTAGGGCGGCGTCAGCCGCCTTCTGGGCGGCTTTAAGGGCTTCCGCCGGCGTCATCTTATCGAAGAGGACTTTCTGTATCTCTCCGGCGATGGCCGAGCGCGTTTCATTCCATCCTGGATGAATCGCAAAGCCCTCTGTGTCCGGTAGCTGTAGCTGTTTGATCAGACCCTGGTAGCCCGGATGTTGATAGACCGGCAGACTCCAGTTATCCTGCTAAACCGAGATGTGGCCTTCGTAGGGGGCGAACATCGCCTCTGCATCCTTCGAGGTAAAGAAGCTGATGTATTCCCAGGATTATCTTTTGTATTTGGTGAGACCGCTGACCATCCACTTCTGATCAGCGATGTAAGCGGTGTGCTTCGGATGGCCGGGCATGGGCGCGATCGTATAGTTGAGGTCCGGAGCGGCCTTGGCGAACCGGCTGATGTGTCCTCCGTGGGCCCACCACATTCCGACCTGGTTGGCGAAGATCAGGCTGTCCCGCGATCCGTCCAGGTCGGCCGGAAGGAACGACTTGTCTTTGTAGAGGTTGGCGTGCAGAAAGCTGAGGGCTTCCTCAGCCTTTTTGTTTCCCGCCAGGCTGTAGACGGGCTTCGCACCATCGTATTCCATGATGCTACCGCCGTTCTGCTTCGTCCAGATGTCCAGCATAGTTTCGGTGCCCGTGGAGTCGGCACGGGTGTAGGTGTACATGGCGAAACCGTAAATGTCGGGGCCGAGCTCGCTGATCTTGTTTGCGGTCTGGCGGAACTCCTCCCAGGTCTCGGGCGCTTTCGCGATGCCGGCCTGCTTGAAGAGGTCCAAGTTGTGGGCCAGGGAGAACCAGTATTGCCCGCGGGGCAGGCCGTAAACCCTGCCTTTGTACGAGGAGCCCTGTTCGACGTGCTTGTGGAACACCGGGCTGGCATTGAGCTTGCTACCCTTGTCCTTATTCCAGTATTCTGTCAGGTCTGTCAGCATGCCTCGCTGGGCGAAATCTACGAGAGCATAGCCCTTGGCGTATAGC
>CAZLRN010000341.1:0-5409 GCA_964561715.1 uncultured Spirochaetales bacterium | reverse complement strand
GTGTAGCTGTTATCGATAGTGACGATGGCGTCTCCAGGGGCTTTGTCTCCAGGAGCTTGGGCAAAGAGAACACCTGAAACAATTCCAAATACAAGCAGTGCGGCAATAAGTTTCATATTTGCTATCCTTTCCTAATTGCTAAAATCGTCAAATCATCGTACTGGCTATCTTCCATCAGATGAGAGAAGGTGACGATATCTGTATCCTCCTGCCTCTGCACAGGATGAGTGAAATAGAGGGAGTACTGATCGAAATGCTGTTGAAGAAACTCATCAATGCGCCGATGGACATCTACCGTGTCCTCCGGCCCGGCTGAGGGCGGCTGATACATCCGGAACACCTTCTCAACAGAAACCATTGCCAGTACGGCTTCCTCGACTTCGCCCTTGCACGTCGCGAAATCGAAGGAGAGCTCCTCCTCCGGATTTGGATCGTGAAACTTATGAAGAATATAGCGAGTCTTGTTGTGAACGGCGTTGAGAATATCATTTATCCGCGGAATGCCCAACTCCTCGAACTCTGCTCCTTTTGAATGCGTCCCGCCATGACTCTCACCCTCGGCAATATCCTCCTCGCACTTGATTGGGACGTAGTTGCTGTCCCTGAAGAGCCTCTGCGCCTCTTCGATGCCGTCTGTAAAGAGAAAGAGCGTATCGTCATGCTCCAGGCGATCCTTCACCAGCTTGAATCCAGATTGGGATTGGATTAACATCGAAGGGAAAACCCCGGCAGCGGGGGATTCCGGAAGGGTTTTTTGAATCATCCGTCTTTTTTTGCTGCTGTAGAGATGCACGATATTGTCTCCTGCGTTGCAGAGATACAGCACACCTGACTGAATGTTGAGAATGCAGAGAATAAGCGCAGCGAACCTCCCCTGGAATCCCCGCTCTTCGAGCATATCGTTGATGGTGTAAGCCAATCTGTCAATCCTCAATCCAGGATCCTTTAGGGACCAGTTTCTGAAATACGTCAGAAAAATTGTGGCCACTTCGACCATGATGAGGGCTGCCGGTACCCCTTTCCCTGCTACGTCACATTTGATAATGGCGTAGTGCTGATCGTCCAGCTTCTTGTAGTCGAAGTAATCCCCCGACACACCTTTGGCGCCCTCATAAAAGCCAAAGATGTCCACCATGTCTGTCTTCTCACCGCCCGTCGTGCCTTTGTTGCCACGCTCATCGACCTCAAGGGGGATAAACATCCTCTGGATTCCTTTTCCAACAACCAGCTCCTTGTTGGCGATGGCGGCTTTGACAAGACCCTGGGTCATCTCGTTGACGGTATCGGCGAGCATACGAAGTTCGTCCCGCTGCTTGATGTCTATCAGGTGATCCTTGAGCTCTTCTTTGTCCTCGGTATCGCGGATCAGAGCAACTCCGGCGACCAGCTTCCTGATCGGACTGATTGTTATGGATGCCAGAATGAGGGCGCCCAAAATACCCAGTACGATAGAGGCGAGGGCGATCATTCCAATCGTCCTTATAAGATTGGCCTGAGATTCATCGATTTCCTTGAGAATCGTCTCTGCCGAAACTCCAAGGCGGACAACGCCGCGAAAATAGATATCCTGACCTGCCTGCCGGTATACAATGGGTGAATAGAAGATATAGAAGCTCTTTAGACTCGTGTTGTCGAATTCGGGAATCGATCTTACCTCAGAAGTGATCTCTCGAAGACTCTTGTTTATTCGCACCTCAAGTGCAGCAGTGATTCCTGATATCTCTTCTGCTCTGGCTCGGGAAACCTCGTCGGTTCTTCCGATGATCGACCGCAGCTCCTTTACCAGCTCCTCTAGCTGCTGATCCATCTCAGAAACCTCGAGTCGAGCCTTCTGGTTGATCGACTCGGCGAGCTCCGGCACCACCTTTGAAACGTCGTCCTGAATGATACTGCGTCCGGCATCGTATTCTGCGTCCCCCGTGGGGCTTCTTTCGAGCAGCTTGGCTGCAATTTCCTGATCATTAGTCGCCCAGACATACTCCTCACCTCCGCCTGGAGTGCTCGATCCCCTCGGTGTGATGCCGCTTACCGTGGCGTATTCCGCCTCAGGCATCGCTGAAATCTGGTTGATCTGGTTGCCCAGAGTGATAGTCTCCTGATCCAAGAGCCCCGACTCTGAACCAGCCGAAATACCGCCAAGAAGGACTTTAGCCCTGTCTCGTAGCCCCAGAGCCATTGTCCGCGTTTGGGTTCGTATCGTCGTATAGCTGAGCGGAATAGATATCAGCAGGACGATGAGAATCACCAAAAGGGCGATAAGCATCGTAAATTTGGCTCGCAGTCCCAACCCGCGGTGCTTCAGTTCCTTCATTTTCGATTCCTTCCTTTTAACTGTTTCGCGACTGGCGATCAGCGCCAGCACTTCGTTTCTGAGCTCTCTCCCCTCTCTGGCAACCCCTACTAGCTTAACGGTTGAGACGACAAAGACAAACGTCAGGAAGGCAAGCACGAGGAGTAGGATGAGGTGATTCGATGAAAATGTGAAATTCGGTCGATCACCCATTTTCCACGAAAGCCGAAGTGGCGTGGAATAATCGCCGAGCTTGACGGTTCCCAGGGGGGTCAGAGTAACGGTTTGGTTCGAGAAATATAATCCCCTTTTTTCATGAACAAGGCCGACCCGATAGGTTCCGGATTCGAAAAGCTCGAGGGAGGGGCCCTCGAGTAATCCGTTTCCCCTTACCTCGAAATCACGATCTCTGCTTTCGAAGGTATAGTCGAAGGGTTCTTTCATGTCGCGATCCAGAATCACCTCACGAATCCGACCCTCCTCGGTGAATCCCCTCCCAATGATTTTCAACTTCACGCGACCGAGGATATCTTCTGATGCCGTGATCGAGCTAATGATTGTCACAGGAATATATTTGTTGGTGCGAAAGGTGGCTAGCTCGAGTGGCCCGACATTTCCCGCGACATCGATTGCCGATACGCCAAATAGCCAAATACCATTGTCGATATTGATATAGTTTTTCTTTTGCTGCTGGGTTAATACACGGACCGGGTAAGAAAGGGCGGGCAGCGCTTCGGGCAGAGGCTGAGTGAAATCCGAGTCGATTCGCTCGAGCACATAGCTGTAGCCAGAAACAGGCTCTCCGCTCGGCTGCATCCATGAAAACTCAGGATTATTCGATACAAGGTAGTTATCCGAATCGACGGAGAGGGCATCAAATGTGACGGTCCCCGGAGGGGTGGTGTCTCGAACAAACTCGATAGACGAGGCCTCTGACCAGTTGCCGGCAAAATCCTTCGCCGCGATGTGGAAATACCATTTTCCGTCTTCCTCGGCTTCAACTGTAGTGGATGTAGTGTCAGCTCCAAAGGCAAGGACCTTATCGATCCTTGCATACGGCGAGCGCGACCACGAATACGCAAATCCTTCGATACCTGAAACGTCTCGGGGGACGGACCAAGAGATCCTCACTTGATCAAGATGTGTCGGGCGGCCGGCGATAAAGTTGCGAGCGGTGAGTCGTGGCGGATCGACCCGCTGATCCGGTGAGAGGCTGACCATCCTAGAATTCTCTCCGATTCGATTCTCCCAAAAAATGCTCAGATACTTTCCGAACAGGACAGGCCATGGATAAATCGAGGTTCCAGAAATCGATCGGCTCAGATCGCGCTCCTCCCACAGTTCCCCTCTCTTGGTGGCCATAATGATGTGGTTTTCGCCTCGTCGGTTATCGAACCAGACGAGGTTCACATTGTTTTCGAATAGAAATAGCTTTGGAGCCAGGCAGTTGTATCTGTTATTTGTTATGCGATAATCAGGTGTTTCGAAGCCTCTTACGAGCTCTCCCTCTTCTGTGAACTCCATATAGTAGATCTGGTAGGGATCATTGGCATAGGAGCGTTCCCAAGTGACAGCCAACCTGTCAAAAAGCGCAATGAGGTGAGGACGCTCATTGTCGAAGCGTGTGTAGTCGACATCTTCGCCGTCGCGCCTCTCAGAGAAGGAGGTAAGATGAATTGGCTCCTGATCTAAGCTGAAGGTCCCGTCCCTCTGGCTGATTTTTAGATAGAGCTGGTATCGCTCCGCTCTACCCGGCTGATACTGAAACGCAACGTATTCTCTTCCGCGGAAATAGGCATAGGTTGGCAAAAAGCTCAATTGGAGATCCTGTTCTCTCACAAAGGGCTGTAGAGGTGCAGCGACGCGGCCTGCACCGAAATCGTTTCTCTCCAGAGGCGCATAGTAAATGGTCAGAGAGGTCAAGGTGCTGTGCACGACAAAGAGATAGAGACCCTGATTGGCTCCCCTTATAAATAGCTTGGGCGCTATGGTGTCGAAGGGTACCTCCAATTGGCTAGTAATGAATGATTCTCCCCCATCCTCGGATAGCATGAACAAGATACGCCGAGGAGCTGAAACGATGGCAAGATAAATTCTCCCTGAGTTGTCCACTACCATAGAGAAGAGAGGGGTTTCTTGAGATTCGTGCCGAAAGGGCCCTGCGAATTGCTTGTGGGTTGTCCATGACCGGAGGTCTCGAGTCACTCTCATAGAGAGGAAGCCCTGCTCCCCGCTGAACTCCTGCCAGACGATAACAACCAGATCACCGCCTGAATCCGATTGCATGAATTGAACATTGGATTTCTCGATCACATCCGGTTCGGCCCAGTAAACGATCTGAGACCAACCCGGTATGGTGGCAATACAAAAAGTGATAACAAACAGCAGTAACGCCTTTAGTGTTCCGAATGAGACTGAATCGGATAGCGTTATTGCGGATTTCGTGCAGAGTCTCACTGGATTCCCAACCTCCGCTTAAGCTTTTCCGCAAGATCCAACAACCTTGGATAGTTCTGGTTATCAGGATTCTGCAAGAGCACCTGCACAATGCGATAGGATTCGGCGTAATTTCTTTCGTTGAAAAGTTTCTCTGCGGTTTCGAGCTTTTTCGAATCATCGCTGGAGATGATATCCTGACGGGCACCACCGGTAGCGATGAGGATACGGTCTTTGAGAATAACCGCCGACCTGTTTTCTGGCCAAAGCTTCAACGCTTCGTTGAGAAGCTCTACTGCCCGATCGTAGAGGTCTCTCTGCCTCCTGTCGTAAATGCTTTTTGCAGTCTGATAATTCTGCTGCGATTTGGCAATATCCGCCTGGCTCGGCGGGCGGATCTTGAGATCGAGCGCATACTCGTATTCTACGATAAGCCCCGCCAGATCACGATCATCCGGTTCGACCTGCTCGTACTCCTTGAGCTGGTTGTAGGTTTCGAGCAACTCCGGCCGCCCGGCGGTTTGCAGTTTTCTACGGGCATCCGATTTGGCGTTGGCAAAGAGGTTGCGAAACCCTTCGGGCTCGAGAATCTTCGTTATCTTGAGCTGCAGAGTATTGGCCGCCTTGAGCAGCGGAAAGGGAATTCGAATTGTGGCCAGAGATTTCAAAGCGCTGTCAAATGC
>CAZLRN010000340.1:0-5425 GCA_964561715.1 uncultured Spirochaetales bacterium | reverse complement strand
AGTGGTACCGGCAGCAGTTGAACGAAAGCCGGCTATCGGAGGCGGAGTTCAAAGACTTAATGAGAGTAGGGCTTTTGATTCGACGCCTTACCGCATACCTAGGAGAAAAAATCCCCACCGTAGCCGCGCAGGTTCATTTGAACATGATTGTCCTCAAGGATCCCAGTACAGGCGATGAGGTCGAAAAGAGGCTGAAGAAGGGTGAGAGTTTTGCCAAAGTTGCGCGCGAGCTTTCCGCTGACGAGGCCTCACGTGGAAAAGGCGGGGATGTCGGATGGTTTCCTCGGGCCGCTCTCACTCCAGAAGTTGGTGAGGTCGCTTTCGAAAAGCTCAATGTCGGCGAAATAAGCGATCCCCTCTATATCGATGACAGGAATACCGCGATCATAATGGTCTCCGAGAAAGCCGCCGCTCGAGAGATCGATGAGCGTTCTCTCCAGGCGGTTAAATCGCAGGCTCTGGATAACTGGCTCAAGGAGGAGCAGAAGTTCCACAAATTAGAATTCCATGGCTTCAACGACGGATATGACACCGAAACCGATGCCTGGGTTCAGTGGCAACTGACAAGAATGAGAAGACGATCCGGCGGACAAAAATGATACGAATAAAAGACCTGACTAAGTACTACGGAAAACGCCTCGCAGTCGATGATATAAGCTTCAATGTCGAAAAAGGAGAAATCGTTGGATTTCTCGGCCCAAACGCGGCGGGCAAAACAACCACCATGAGGATGATCACGGGATATCTCATGCCCACCGCAGGGGACGTTTGGATAGCCGACTACAACATGGCAACCCAATCCCTGGAGGGCAGGAGGCTCATCGGCTACATGCCGGAGGTCGTGCCCCTCTACACGGACATGACCACCCGCGCCTATCTGTCCTACGTCGCCAGGCTGAGAGGATTGGATAAAAAAAAGACGCTGGACCGTATCGACGAAGTCGTGGAGGTTTGCGCTCTCGAAGAGTACATCGACGTAATTCTGGGAAAGCTTTCCAAGGGCTTTCGACAACGGGTCGGGCTGGCGCAGGCTATCATTCACGATCCCGAGGTCTTGATTCTCGACGAGCCCACGATCGGCATCGACCCTATCCAGGTGGCTCAGACGAGACACCTGATAGAGGAGTTGGGCCGAGATCGCACGATCCTTCTCTCCACGCATATCTTGCCAGAGGTGAGCATGATCTGCGAGCGGGTCATAATCATCCACGAAGGACGGATCGTTGCAGAAGATCGAATCGAGAATCTCTCCATGATCCTCAAGGGCGGAAGCCGTATTCGTCTCAAGGTGCAGGGACCGGCCGACGAAGTGACGCGGCGTCTGGAGCGAATCGAGAGCCTTAAGGATGTGGCATACAAAGAGCCGTTTCACATACTGGAGTTTCCCGCGGATGAGGAACCGCAAGCCGAGATCACCGAGGCCGTGGTGCAGAGCGGCTGGACGCTTCTCTCTATGGAATCCATCGAGATGAGCCTGGAAGAGATTTTTCTCCAGCTCACCACCGAGGAGGAGGAGAGTTGAAGAATATAGGCATCATCTCCTTGAAGGAACTCAAAACGTATCTGACCTCCCCCATGGCTTATATCGTTACGGCCGTTTTCCTGGTGGGCACCGGCCTCGGATTCGTGATTTATCTTGTGATTACCAGCTATTCGGACACCAGCATCAGAGGGTTTTTGGAGTCCGGGCAGATTCTGATACTCGCCTTTGCGGCGCTTCTCACGATGCGCCTCATAGCAGAGGAGAGAAAGCTGGGTACCTGGGAGCTGCTGCTCACAGTGCCGGTACGAGATATCGAAATCATTTTGGGAAAGTTTCTAGCCAGTCTGGCTGTTCTTACCGGCATGCTTGTATTGACCCTCTACTATCCCATTCTTCTGATCATCTTGGGAGATCCGGACCTGGGCCCGATTTTTACCAGCTATCTGGGGCTTTTTCTGCTAGGCTGCGCCTCCTTGGCTGTAGGTCTCTTTGCCTCCTCCCTTACATCCAATCAGATCGTCGCGGTCGTGGTTGCGGGGGGTATCCTTTTTGCCCTGTGGATTCTGGGCAGCTTGGGCAGTTTCGCTCCTGGACCGCTGGGTGAGGTTCTATCCTATCTTTCGCTCTCATCCCATTTTCCAGATTTCATGAGAGGAATCGTGGATACCAAGGCGGTAGTCTATTACCTCAGTGCTACCTCCCTCTTCCTCTTCCTGGCGATTAGATCGACCGAAACGGACAGGTGGCGCTAAATGAAGACGTCTGTTACAGCTCTGCTCGGCCTGTTAGCCCTTTTTGTAGGCTGGCTCCTGATGTTCATCCTGCCGATGGTGCGCATTTATGCCTGGGGCATCATGGCAATTGGAGCGGCTTTTATCGCTGTGGCTTTTGTTATCGATTTCAGGCGCGTTAGAGGCGCTCTGGTGAGCCGTCGGGGCAGACTCGGGGTCGGCACAACTGTGATGGTTTCTCTCTTCGCCGGAATCCTTATCTTCGCAAACGCCTTCAGCGTCGGCTACTCCCACCGCTTCGACTTTACAGGCCTCGCGCAGTTCACCCTTACCTCTCAAACAAAGGATGTGCTCGCTAAATTGGACAAACACGTCGAGATTGTCGTTTTTTTCACCCCGAGCGCAGGAGACACGATTCGCGATTATGCCGAGAACCTGCTGGCAGAGTATGAGATCTACACCGACCAGCTCGAGGTGAGGAGCGTGGATCCAGACCTGCACCCGGACCAGGCTCGACAGTATGGAGTAAACCAATTCGGTGCCCTGTACGGAACTATTGTCTTTCGTAGCGAAGAGGGACAGCGCCAGGTTTACGGGCCACAGATAATCGGCGCGGCGGAACATGCCTTTACCAGCGCCCTTCTGGAGGTCACCGGAACGAAACAGAAGAAGGTGTATTTTCTTACCGGACACGGAGAGGCAGACATTTACCAGGACTATCAGAACGCCAGAAGCGGCCTTCAGGATAACCTATTCGAGGTGCTCCAGCTCGACCTCATAGCGACACCTAGCATTCCCGAGGATGCCGCTGTGCTTGTCATTGCCGGACCGCAGAAGCCGCTGGTAAAAAGCGAGTTCGAGATCATCAAGACCTATCTTCAGAATAACGGGCGAGCCTTTTTTCTTTTGAATCCCGATCCACCACAGGAGTATCGGCAACTTCTCTCCGACTGGGGGATAGATATCGAGGATGGAATCGTTATCGATCCCACCTCCTATGTTGCCCCCAACCGGGACAACCCCCTTGTGCCCAGAACCCGAAACAGCTTCCAGCTGGCAGAAACCTATTTTGCCGGCGCCACAGCAGTGATCCCAAAGCCGGATGTACCCGACACCATAGATCTGGCTGCTCTGGTCTGGACAAGCCAGGATGCATGGCTGGAGAAGGACTATGTCCCAGGCTCAGAACCGGTCTTTGACGAAAACCGGGACAAAAAAGGCCCTTTGGCCCTTGGAGCCCTCATCTCGCCCCCTTCGTCTGATACAACCAAGATGCCTGAAGGAGCCCGGATCGTCGTGATCGGTGATTCCGACTTTGCCTCGAACCGGAACTTCCGAAACGGCAACAACAGCGATCTCTTCCTTACAGCCGTAAACTGGCTTTCTGTAGGTGAAGAGATTATCTCGGTGGATCGCAAAGTGCTCGAAACCCGGAGGCTCCTGCTGAATCCAGAGCAGGAGAGGTTCCTCCAGATATCGAGCGTTGGTCTGCTTCCTCTGCTACTTCTTGTTGCGGGGACATACGTCTGGTGGCGCAGAAGGTAGCATGAAACTCCGAACCATACTTATATTAGCAGGAATACTAGTCGTCTTTGGGGTTGCTTTTTTTCTCTTCAGGCCGGAGCCCGAACCGGAACCGCAGCCGGAAGCTCCTGTCTTTTTATGGGATGTCGATATGCAGGACCTGAAGCACATGGCTATAGCGCTGCCCGGCAAAGGCAAAAGCGAGGCCTGGGTCAAACACGAAGACAAGTACTGGTACTTCGATAAGCCTGGAGGCCCAAAGGTCAACATGAAGCGCTGGGGAGGAGGCATTCCGCTGCTTCTGAGCGGCCCGGCGGCCAACAGGGCGATTTTCGAAAATGCCACCGATGAACAGCTGGAGACATTCGGTCTCAAAGACCCTCAAATGAAGATAGAACTGATCTTGGAGAACGGTAAAAAAATCAACATCGAAGTGGGAGACCGAACTCTCGATCACCAGGGGTACTACATCAAGCTGATCGATTCGAGAGCTGTCTACACTGTGGATTTTACCTGGTTCGACGTACTGGAGCGCCTCGTCTTGGATCCTCCCTATCCCGAGCCAGACGAAGAATAGCGCCCCCAGAGCAACATCAATCCATCAGATAAGATTCCGATTCGAGAGGCTCAAAATATGGTCTCCCTTGGAGTCTCTTCCTCTGAATCAGAATCCTTGGAGTTGTCCTCGAGGGGGATTTCGCAGAACTCAGACAACCTTTGCGCCGTTCTTCTGAGCTCTTCGATGCCAATCCCTCTCGTGATATCCAGCTTGTAGACCCCGCCTTCCCCGTCCCTGAGATACAACGCCACAGGCCGCCGTGAAAGCAGCCTGCCGGCTTTGGTTTTCGCGCTGCTGCTCTTCCAAAATCGGTCCAGCACGACCGCTTTGAGAGACTGCAGGTCTACCTTTTTGGTGTCGAAGAAAAAAACCAATCCCACATTTTTTTCGACGAGATTCGAATCTTTGTCGAAGATCCACCGCTCCAAAAAAAGCGCAGCCACCAGACACGCGAAGAACAGGATAAGCGCGACCAGGCTCGTGGGGCGGATGGCCAGGCCGTTCGAAACGTTTACAAAAGTCAGGGAGATGAGCAGGGCAATCCCAATAAAGACTATTCTGAATCCGAGAGACGTCGAGTAAACCATTTTGTTTTTTCCGCTGCTCTTCAAAGTCAAACCGAACATAGCCTACCTTCTCTTCGTGTCGAATCTTACCCTATTTTCTAGGTCCTCTCACAAATGTCAAGCCAAAGGTTTGCTCCTGCACGAATATATACGCTGGACTCTACCGCCTCTACCATCTAAGATAGCACGACCAACTCAAAGACAAACCGATCACAGGAGAAAATGCAGATGAGTAGCAAGCTTTTTGACAAAATTTATGGCTGTCTGGCCGGAACCAGAACGGGCTCGGCTATGGGCGCGCCGGTGGAGGGATGGAGCATGGAAAAGATCGCCGACACCTACGGTGTGCTCGACAGCTTCCAGCCCTACGCCCACTACGACCGCGTATGGAAGCGCGTGCCGGGAACCACAGAGGACGGCATCGAGCGCCAGAAGCTCATGGTCACCGCTATTATCGAAAAACAGGACCGTATCACGGCCGAGGATCTCGTTCGAACATGGATCAGAGTTCTCGCTCCGGAGAAGATGAAGAACATCACACACCCCATTGACCGCGACATTA
>CAZLRN010000339.1:0-5440 GCA_964561715.1 uncultured Spirochaetales bacterium | reverse complement strand
CTCTAGGGGCGATGAACTACTTCCTCCTGCAGATCACGGCGCTGAAGGACATGACCTTCAACCCTGCCGAATCAATCTCCTTCAACGGCAACACCGGCCCCTACCTCCAGTACACAGGAGCAAGGCTCTCCAGCATTCTCAGAAAATATGATGAAAGGCGATCGGAGTTCGAGGGCGGAGTATTCGATCCGCAGCTGCTCACGGTTGCCGAAGAGTGGGAGCTGGTCAAGCTCATCTCACTCTTTCCGGAGCGTGTCTCGGCGGCCTCCGAAGAGCTCAATCCCTCCCTTGTAGCCGCTCACCTCTACGACCTGGCCAAGACCTGCAACAAGTACTACCACGACAATCCCGTGCTTCACAACGAAGACAGGGACCTGGTCGTAACGAGAATCCGGCTGATCTGGACGGTGCGAAGGGTCCTAGAAAACGGGCTCAACCTTCTCGGCGTACCCTTCCTCACAAAGATGTGAGGAGCTCACAAGGATGTGAGGAGCCTACTGCTTCTTCTCGAGGGATTCGATTCTACTCTTCAGCTCATCAATCTGCTTAAGAAACTGTCTTCTCTGGTGCGTGTTGTAGATAAAGCGCACCATTGCTATAGGAATATAGGAGAAAACGGCAATGACGATTTTGTTCAGCATGCTCACCAGATCGGTATCTCCGGATTGCGGATTGATGCCGACCCACGCAAATTTGAAGAACTGCATCTGCGACGCCTGCTGAATCCAGTTGTAAACCATAAGCAGCATGGTTGGAGAAAGCTTTATAAGGTGGCTTAAGGCCGATATGAGAGCGCCTCCCGCCGCATAGAAGAGCAGAATGATGCGATAGGGTTTTCCGCTCTTTTTTCGCAATATGTAGTAGACAAGGACGAGTACGACGACACAGACCAGGGTCAAACAATCGAGGGCCAGAATTCCGATGATATCCAAGCGCAGGTAGAGGATTTCATCCAATCCCGCAAGAGCCGTTACGATAAAAAAAACCGTTGGTCCCACAAAGAGGAGGAAGCGCCAACTCGAATCCTCCTGGAATCCGGCCCGATCAGCCCAAAGCAGATAGGTCCATACAGCCCATAGAATGGTTATAGCCGCCGTGGCCAGGTAGATCGCCGTATCCATTACTCTCCGATTCTACACGGGGTCCGCCATTTAGCAAAGATGCGGTCGCTCCCACTAGTCGGGATTGGGCAAAGAGATGGTCTGCCCATCTTTGGTCAGAAAGGTTTCGGGAAAAATTTCCTGCGCCTCCTTTTGCAGTTGCTGCAAGTCCCGCTTGGTGTATCGCGGACTGTAGTGAATGAGGCCGAGGCGCCCCACCCCGCCGTCTCTTGCCAATTGGGCAGCCTGCTGCGCCGTGAGATGCCTCTTCTCGGCGGCGCTCTCGAGCAGATCGCCTGTAAACATGCCCTCGCATATGAGCAGATCTGATCCCTCTACAAAACGCTCCAGACCCGAGGTAGGTACAGTGTCTGTTACGAAGCTGAACTTTCGACCCTTCCGCTTCTCGCCCATGACGGCAGAAGGCTCTACAATACGGCCGCTCGCGAGCTTTACCGGGTTCCCGGCCTGCAGCTGAGACCAGAGCGGGCCCCGGGGCACGCCCAACGCCTCCGCCTTTTCGGGGAAAAAGACTCCCGGTCTCATCTCCTCCTCGAGGCAGTAGGCGAGACAGGGCTTTGAATGGCTCAGAGGAAAGGTTTTTACGCTGTAGCCTTCGCCCCTGATGACTTCGCGCCCACCGGCCTCTTCGACGACTTCGATCTGATAGTCGATGTACATCTCGAGAATACGCCGGTTGGCTTGGACATAGTCGGCTATCTTGGGGGGTCCCACGATGTAGAGTGGCTCGTCTCTGTCCACCTGGGACGAGAGCATGAGAATGCCGGGCAGCCCCGTGACGTGATCAGCATGGGTGTGGGAAATGAAGATCATGCTGATCTTCTTCCAGCGCAGATTCATCTTTCTCAGAGATACCTGGGTTCCTTCGCCGCAATCGAAGAGAAAGAGGTCCCCCTCCCGCCTCACCAATACAGAGGTTAGGTAACGGCCGGGAAGCGGCATCATACCCCCGGTGCCGAGAACAAAAACTTCCAAACTCATTTCTCCGCATAATTACACGATAAGTCCTTCGACGTCAAATCTCGTCCCGTTAAATCTTGACAAAGCATAACCTTACATTACACCCTGAATTAAAATGAATCCCTCGGATCTCCCCGTATATCGCCAGCAGCAAAAGATTCTCGACTCCCTAGCCAGCAATCAAGTAATTGTTGTCGAGAGTCCCACCGGATCGGGAAAAACCACCCAAATTCCCCAGATCCTGTACCACTCAGGGTATGCCAATGAGGGAATCATCGGCGTCACTCAGCCTAGGCGTATCGCAGCCGTCTCGGTCACCGAGTTCATCGCCAATCAGCTCGGCAAGACGATCCCCGAGACAATCGGGTACAAGATGAGGTTCGAAGACAACACCGATCTCTCGACTCGCATCAAGATTATGACAGACGGTATTCTGCTTCAGGAGATCAAAGCCGATTATTACCTCTCCCGCTACAGTGTCATAATGGTCGATGAAGCTCACGAGCGAAGTCTCAACATCGATTTCATTCTAGGATTGCTCAAACGGATTCTACGAGAACGACCCCGATTCAAAGTCATTATTTCGTCCGCCACGATCAACGCCGAAGTTTTCTCTGAGTATTTTGATGAGTGCCCGATCGTGAAAATCGATGCCCGGATCTTCCCGATCAAGACTATCTACGATCCTCTCAGCTCACAGGATGACGATGAAGCAATGCAGATGAAAATCGCTGAAATCGTTACAAGGCTTGCCAAATCTAAAACCGATGGAGACATTCTCATCTTCATGTCCGGCGAGAAGAATATAAAGGACTGCCTAGCCTCCCTGAGCAGCCTTGCGGTTTCCAGGCGCCTCCAGCTGCTCCCCCTATATGCCAGGCTGTCTTCCCAGGAGCAGAAAAGGGTTTTCGATTTCTACAGAGACAAGAAGAAAGTGATCGTAGCCACAAATATAGCCGAAACCAGTGTCACCATTGACGGTATCACCTGCGTCGTAGATCCCGGACTTGCCAAGATGAACTTCTATAACCAGAAGACCTTCACCTCTTCTCTTATCGAGGTGCCTATCTCGCGGGCTTCCTGCAATCAGAGAAAAGGGCGAGCTGGACGGACAGCACCGGGAACCTGCTACCGTCTCTACAACCGCCGTGACTACGAATCGAGACCCCTCTTCACGACCGAGGAAATCTACCGCACGGACCTTTCGGAGGTTGTGCTACGAATGGCCGAGCTGGGAATCTCGGATTTCGAAAACTTTGACTTTCTCTCCCCTCCCGAAAGAGCGGGAATCATCAGTGCCATCGAAACACTCAGGCTTCTGGAAGCTCTGGACGAAGATCGAAGTCTCACCAAGGTTGGACAGATGATGGTGCGCTTCCCGATGCTTCCCAAACATTCCAGAATGATCGTCGAGGCGATATTCAACTATCCCAGCGTTCTAGAGGAAGTGCTTATTGCCGCCTCCTTCTTGACCACCAATTCCCCCTTTCTTCTGCCTATAGGAGAAGAGCTGGAGGCGAGAAAGGCCCATCACACGTTCCGCGATCCATACGGCGATTTTGTATCCTACCTAAAGATCCTCAGAGCCTATGCGAAAAGCAAAGATAAAGCTCCTTTCTGCAAGAGATACTATCTGGATCCCGAAGTGATGAGCGAGATCCTGAATATCAAATTCCAGCTCGAAGAGATCGTTTCGGATATGGGAATACCCATCCAAGGCGGAGGAGAGCACAGTGATTATCTCTGCGCTGTCTCTAAAGGCCTGATCCAATTTGTCTGCTGTCGCTCCGGCCGTGGCATCTACCGAAGCCTGACAGCCGGCAAAATCTTCATCCATCCCGGATCTGTGATGTTTCAGGAAAGCCCGGCTTATATCGTTGCCGGCGAAATTGTCAAGACTTCTCGCATGTATGCCCGAAGCGTTTCGCCTCTCAAACCCTACTGGCTCAAGCGGATCTCCCCTCTGCTATACCAGGGCCTTGCGGCAAAGACAGGGGGTCATCGAGGCAAACAACTCGTTCGCCTCGCAGAGAGGGATTTTACTACACAGATAAAAATCGGAACCGAGAATTTCAAAATCATCAGAGAAAAGGGCAAGAAGGTTGTGCTGCTTCCCTGGCAATCTCTCAATGAGGTGCTGAAAAGCCTGGATCCTTCCTCGCTGCCGGACTACAAGAATCTCCGCGGGAGAATCCAGTACGAAGGTTTTAGTCTGCTCTCCGGCACAAAGCTCAACAGCTTACTCTTCATAGCAAAAAAAATGGACATCAGTCGGGGCATTCTGAGAAATTGGCCTCAAGGCTTTTATAGCTACGAGGATTCGGCAGCCACCCTATGCGGATCTCTGAGTGAGATTCTATCTCCTTGTCCCAGAAAAAAGAAGTCAAAAAGGTTGGGCTTTCTAGCTCTCTATTCAGACAATCGAGGCAGGTATTGGTACAGAAGCGCAAAGGGATTTCACTCTGCTCTTTCGGAAAGCCTTTCCAGCTTGGAAAATTTGGCCGATGAGGTTGCAGAGAATAATCAGGAGAGAGATTGCGTACAGAAGATCAACACGGCATTCAGAAGGCTTTCATCACTTCTTGACAGGTAGAGGAATCAATGGCCGGGCATGGGTTTGAAAATGACCTCTTCCGGGCTGCTGGCCGAGGCTTTCAGGATGCCTTTTTTCAGAAAGAGATCGACCACGGGCCGAATTTCTTCTTCATTGATGCCAATGTGCACACAGGCCCAATCGAGAAACTCTTCGATGTTGATCCTTTTTCCTTTGAAGGTCGCCACGCCGTACTCTTCGGCGTACTGAACAACACCATTCAACACATGATGCTCGCGATTCGAGATTAAGGATTGCTGAATAGCGGAGTTGGCTCGTCGGAGCCTTTCAGAGAGAATGAGAATCATTTTCCGTGCAAAATCAGGATTTCGATCCAAGGTAGCTTCGAAGAGATGATCGTTGAGCACAAGCACCTTTGTATCAGCTACGGACATGGCTGTAGCCGAGCGCTTCTTCTTATCTATTATCGCCATCTCGCCAAATATGTCTCCCTTGCCGAGAACAATAAGGGTTTTCGATGAAGTCGGCGAGGTTGTTTTTCGGATCTCGACTTTTCCCTCGATAATGACGTACATCTCATGACCGGGATCCAGCTCCTTGAAGATGACGTCCCCCGTGCCAAACACTTTGACGTGTCTATCATACATGCCCTTATTGACTCGCATATCGCACCCCTTGCCTCAAATGAAGAGGCTTAGTCCGCGTTTCTCGCCAACATTGGCAATTCCCATCATATGCAATTATGGAGCTAAATCTTGTTTTTTCAACAAGATTTTGCGAAGTAATTGCCACAAGCTTGTTCCTC
>CAZLRN010000338.1:0-5465 GCA_964561715.1 uncultured Spirochaetales bacterium | reverse complement strand
CAGATTACGCGACCACCTTTGCCGCAATTCCTCTCGAAGAGCTGTATGAAGCTCTCTCTGCGTAGCCGCCAATTGAGCCGGAATTGCATTTTACGTCTAGTGGGCGTCCCATCTAAGGACCGATAGGAATAGCGACGGTGAAAGTTGTGCCTTTACCCGGCTTGCTATCGACGGAAATCCTGCCGTCATGACGATCAACGAGCTGCTTGACGATGCTCAGCCCGAGACCCGTGCCGGCAACTGATTCTGTATATTTGTTCTTGGCCCGAAAGAACTCGTCGAAGACCTTCTCGCACTCCTCTTCGGTCATTCCGATTCCATTGTCCGTCACCGTGACGACTATATCGTGTCCCCCTTTATCGATGCGGACATTCACCTTGCCGCGATCGGGAGTGTACTTGACGGCGTTTTCGATGAGATTGGATAAAACGATTCGCATGGCGTTCCGATCGGCGAAGACCGACTCGGATCCGGAAGATTCGGCGAGCGTTAGGACGATATCCTTGGCCCTGGCCTTGTCCTCTAGATTCGCCAGGACTTCCTCAATGATCTCGCGGATGTTCAGGGTGATGCGCTCAATGGGAAAGTTGCCCGTTTCCAGAGCAGACATGCTGGTGAGGTCAGAAACGAGAAGACGAAGGGCGCCGAGTCTTTTCAGGGAACGCTCTACGAGGTCGCGCCTCTTGAGCTCATCCAGCTCGAGATCCTTGTTGAGCAAGAGCTGCAGCATGCCTTCCGAAACTGCCAGGGGTGATTTGATCTCGTGGGCGACCCATGAGACAAACAGCGATTTGGCTGTCTCCAGCTTTTTCCTTTCGGTGATATCGCGAAAGACCGCTACGATACCGGCCGTTTCGTCCGAATCGGTTATCGGACTGACACTGACCTGATACGTGTCTTTCTCTATTTGCACCTCCTCCGAAAGCATGAGCGGACTCGCTTCGGAGGCGCGTGCTTTTTCGAACAGCCTCTCCAATTGCGAACAGCCGAGATCGGAAAGCATAAGCTCTTCGGATTCGCCACACCGGAGAACTCTCCGGGCCGCATTGTTGCAAAGAACGATCCGGCGCTGGCGGTTGACCACGACGACGCCGTCGGTCATGCAGGCGATCACGGCGCCGGATCGGGATCTCTCCCTCGCTACGTCGAGGAGCAGCCTCTTGGCCTCCAGGGTCAGGCTGCGATGCTCCAGCCCTCGCCTCAAAGGCAGGAGCAGCTCGTCTGGGGTGAAGGGCTTCGGAATATAATCGTAGGCGCCGCCCTTGATCGCTTCCACGGCTGTCTCGATGGTGGCGTGTCCTGTGATGATGAGAAGCAGCGCATCCTCGTCGATCTCGTGGATTCGCCTGACAAGCTCGATCCCGTCCATCCGCGGCATCTTGATATCGATCAGAACCGCGTCGAAACCGCCCTTTTGCTCGAAGAGCGCAAGACCGGCCACCCCGTCTTCCGCCTCTTCGACGTGGTGTCCCTCGGGAGCAAGAATCTTTTGACAGCTCTTGTGGATCCACGGCTCGTCGTCGACCACCAGAATTTTCGCTGCTTGTCCGGTCATTTTAGCTGCGCCCTTTCTCTCACGACTCTCGAGACAGCCCGGGGTTCCGGGCATGCCCCGCTTACTTAGGACTTTGACCCGGAGCGGGCCTCAGAAAAGCCCCCCAGTAGCTCATGCCCACGAACACGGCGCCTCCAATGATGTTTCCAATCGTAACAGGCAGGAGATTCCTGAAAACGAATCCGAGCCAGCTCAGCGAAGCAGCCTCGAAGCTGGCTGGAGCTGAAAGCCCGCTCCAGGCTTTAAGAAAAATGCCGGTGGGAATGAAATACATGTTCGCCACGCTGTGCTCGAATCCGATGGCCACGAATCCCATGATGGGAAAGAAAATGGCGAAGATCTTGCCGATCGTCTGCCTGGCTGCCAGGGCCATCCAGACGGCCAGGCAAACGAGCCAGTTGCATCCTATGCCTCGAATAAGGGCTTCCACGAAGCTGAGATTCACCTTTGCATACGCGGTATTGAGAGCATAGGCACCCAGCGCTCCATCCGCGATCTTCCACAGCCCCGAAAAGACGAACAGGAGGGCCACAAGGATGGAGCCGATAAAATTGGCCGCATAGACCAACCCCCATCGCACGAGCATCTTCCCGAAGGTGATCTCCCGCGTCATGGCACTGGAGATCATCAGATTGTTGCCGGTGAAAAGCTCGGCTCCGGCGATAATGACCAGCATCAGGCCCAGGCTGAAGACCGCCCCCGCAGCCATCTTGGCAAAACCCACGCCAAGCTTGGCAGCCATATCAAAGGTGACCGCAGCGGAGAGGACACCGCCAAAGCCGATGTAGGCGCCGGCCAGTATGCCCAGCACCAGGACAGAGAGCCAGGGCGAGGTCGTCTTGCCGACGCCGATCTTCTGAGCCACCGTCTCGGCTATGGTTTGGGGCGATTTGTCTTCGAGAGTTGGCACGGGAAAGCTCCACGAGCGAACAGCCCTTTCGATTTTCTCCAAATCCTTAGACTGTCTCTGTTCTTTGCTCCTGAACGCTCTGTTCACCGCGGCCAGTATCTCCTCGGGGGTAAAGGGTTTGGCTATGTAGTCTAAGGCTCCCCGCTTCATCGCTTCGGTTGCTCGCTCCACATCGGGATAACCGGTGATCATCACCACAGCCGAATCGGGAGATCGCTTGTCGATCATCTCCACCACATCGATCCCGTCGAGCTCCGGCATCTTCCAATCGCAGAGAATGATGTCGAACTGCGAGTCCGAAACCAGTTTCAGACCTTCTCTCGGATTGCTCGTTGTCGTCACCTCGAATCCCTCCTCGCCAAAGATACGGCGGCAAGAATCGAGAACGACAGTCTCGTCATCGATAACCAACATCTTTTTCTTCTGTTCGTCAGTCATGCTTTTCTCCTTCGCACTTTAAAAAATCTATCTTTTCGATCGCTGCCAGAAGCTCATCCGGTGTAAAGGGTTTTGGGATAAACTGGTTGGCTCCCGCTTTCATTCCTCTGGAAATCGTTTCCGGCGTGGAGTAGCCGCTCATCAGCACAATGGGCAAAACTTTCCAGCGTTCCCTCACCCGTTCGATAAGGTAGACCCCGTCCTTGAGCTCCATGACGACGTCTATCAGAACGAGATCGAACGGCTCGACTTCGAGGGCTGCTAAAGCATCGTCGGCATTGGCGGTCAGCCTCACACTGTGCCCTTCGGCTTCGAGGATGCGCTCGCAGCTACGAAGAACTATGGGATCATCGTCGGTTACCAGTATGTTCACGCCTGCTCCTCTTTTGCGGGAAGCCGGATGACAACGGTGCTTCCCTTGCCGACATCGCTGTCAACCAGAATCGTTCCTCCGTGCCTCTCGACAATGCCCAAGGATACGGACAATCCAAGCCCGGTTCCCTTGCCGACTTCCTTGGTCGTGAAGAAGGGATCAAAGAGCTTATCCATATGCTCCGCGGGTATGCCGCATCCCGTATCGGCTACGAGGATCTCGATGAGCCTCGAGTCACCGGCTTCGGCGGCGCTGCCCAAACGAGAGGAGAGATCAATGCGCCCGCCGCTCTCCGTGGCATCCAGAGCGTTCATGATGATGTTGAGAAGAACACTCCCGATCTGGCCGCGGTCCAGTGTGAGCGTCGGCAATCCTTCGCCCGGTTCAAAGTGGAGCTGAACTCCTTTGACCCTCGCCTGATTGGCCACAAGCTTCACTGCGTCTGCGATCAGTGTATTGATGTCGGTGAGCTCCACCTCGATGCGGGTCTGCCGGGAGAAATCGAGCAGCCCTTTGACTATGGTACGAACCCTGTCGGTAGACTGGGCAATGGACGTCAAATCGTCACGCATGGCGTCGTCTATATCCTGGCGTCGCAGCAGCATATGCGTGAAGGTGAGAACACCAGTGAGCGGATTGTTGATTTCGTGAGCCAGCCCTGCGGCCAGCCGCCCGATGGCAGCCTGCTTCTCCGACTGCAGCAGTTTCTTTTCGCTCTCCGCCCTCTGGCGCTGATCCCTTTCCCTCAGCGAGGACAGCATCTCCTGAAACGTCGACTGGAGCACGCCAATCTCATCCCGGGAGATCGCACCGAGCTCGGGAGAGAGATCGCCGCTGGATACCTTTCGGCTGATGGAAATGAGCTGCCGAACAGGTTTGAGAATTCGCTGGCCAAGAAGGGTTCCGAGTGCAATCGAAAGCGCTATACCGCAAGCTGTAATAAGCACGAAAACCAGCAGAAACTGGCGCCTGATTTGCACATACTTGGCTTCTAAAACTCCCACGTAGAGTATGCCGACACGGTTATCGAAAACGTCCACGATCGGCTCGTAGGCGGTGATGTACCAGTCGTTGACGACAAATGCCCGATCCGTCCAACGCTCCCCCTCGATAAGCACGCGATCCCGCACTTCCTGAGACACTCTCGTCCCAACTGCGCGATTTCCGTCCTTGGCCATCACGTTGGTGGAAATTCGAATATCCTGAAAAAAGATAGTCGCTGTTCCGACGCTGCCTTCGTCGGAAAGGTCGCGCTGAAAGACCGTATCTCGGACATGATCAACTATTTCGAAGTCGCCATTCAACAGAATACCGCCGTAGAGGAAACCGAGGGTCTGCGAAGGCTCGAGAATGAGCGGAACGGCACAACCGATGACCATCCCGGAGGTTACTGCGGAGTCTGTCCGTAAGGCGGCCCTTGCCGTGGGAATAAGCTCAATGTGAGCTCTTTCGGCCAGCAGAGGGTTCTCTGCATTGAGCACCTCCTGTTCGAGAATGACGGTTCCCGAGACCAGCTTGCTTTGCTGCTGCGCAACCCGGACCAGAGGGTTTACGGCACCAGTGGGGGTCTGCGCTGCACCTCCCCCAAACCGGTACAGAATCTCACCCTGGGGATCGGTCAGCCCGAGAAAATCCAGAGAGACCTGCTGTGTCAAGGCCTGGAATCTCGTTTCGATCTCGGGCCATCTTCTGCTTCTAACGGAGACCTTGAAATTCTCGTTGGCGCTCACAAGTTGGAAGGCGAGTTCGATTCTTTTCTGTACGTTTTCGTATATTTCTCTCGCGGCGTTGAGATCCAGGCTGATGCGCGTCGTCGCCTCGTTGAGCACTGCGCGGTTGATCAGCCTTCCCCCGACGGTGAGCGAAAGGCCTCCTACCAGCAGTGAGACAATGAGAAAACTGGCTATAAGCTTGATTCCGGTTGTGAGGATCAATAAAATGCCTCGGGCAATCCCCGATCCTCTAGAGACGAACTCTCCGTCACCGCCTCGCGCTCATGATTCCATGAGAAGCAGGTGCGGAATGCGTCTCAGAAGCTCTTGCGTCTCGATGCCCCCTAGCGCCTATCGTTGGCGGCGCCCCCAACCCAAACAATTTGGTCCATTTTATACATGCATGCCAACTACTTGCTTCCGCAAGCTGCTTGCAGAGCAAGCTTGTAGCAATTCCGGCTCAGATCGATTTCGGAA
>CAZLRN010000337.1:0-5500 GCA_964561715.1 uncultured Spirochaetales bacterium | reverse complement strand
ACTCGATGCCCCTATCGTTGCAGAGAGAGCTAAGAACGAGAAAAGGGGCATAGGCTTTAACGCGGCCTCCATGGTGTGGTCCGATATGGTAAAGGACGGAATTATCGATCCAGCCAAAGTCACACGCTCCGCTCTTCAGAACGCTGCATCCATTGCAGGCTTGC
The DNA here is from genome assembly GCA_964561715.1 of uncultured Spirochaetales bacterium. Classification (GTDB taxonomy): domain Bacteria; phylum Spirochaetota; class Spirochaetia; order SZUA-6; family CAZLRN01; genus CAZLRN01. The sequence continues at coordinate 5,336 of CAZLRN010000337.1, read as the reverse complement.
TCCTGACGACCGAATGCACGGTCACGGATCTTCCCGAGAAAGAGCCCCCCATGCCGGCAGGTCCTCCTGGAGGTCCAGGTGGAATGGGCGGCATGATGTAGTCCGAAAGCAGGTGAAATATACGGGGGTTGTCTTGACGCGGGCGTCGATAGACGAAGGCGTCGGGGCAACCCCGTTTTCTTTGAAGCATCTGCGAAAGATTAATTAGATGATAAGCAGAGAGGATTTTCTCTTCACCATTGGTTACGATGGCGAAACCGCAATCGTCGATGGGAAGTCAAAACGCAGATACGGCCGCCTCTCCACCGAGGAATTGGCTCGAAAGGGGCTCTTTAAACCCGCCCTCTGTTCGGCACTCTATGCGAAGGATGAGGCGGGACTCGAGCTTGTGCTAAAAGTTTACAACGAGCGTTCTGACAAAAAACTCGATTCCGTGAATCACCTGAAGCGGACCTTAGGTGTATCCGCGGTGCCCGAGGCGATTACCAGGGTCATGATCTGCTGACCAGGCAACTGCTCTGACAAGTCTCGCCTTCGCAGCTGCTGGAAATCGATGCGAGGTGGCGAGACTTGTTGACTCTGATCTGACATATGTGTAATTATGGTGCGAAATCTGTATTCGCCGGCAACCGGTAATTTACTACTGACAATCGGATTACAGAAATCTTCAATTAAGAGGTTTGATTGGAATGAAAGAAATTCTTACATATCTACCGCTACTCCAGGAAGGGGGCGGAGGACAACTGATCACTATGATTCTTCCCTTTGGCCTGATTATTCTTGTGTTCTATTTCTTGATCATACGACCACAGAATAAAAAGCAAAAAGAAACAAAGGCGATGCTTCAAGCGCTCAAGAAAAATGATGAAGTTACGACTATAGGTGGCATTAGGGGAGTGGTCATATCTGTGAAAGAAGACACCGTCATCATCAAGGTGGATGATAATGTGAAGATGAAATTCTCTAAAAGTGCGGTGTCCAATGTGCTAAGTGGCCGAGAGAGTTCGTCAGACAACCGTTCTTCCAAAGAAGATCGGGATTCATCTCAAGAAGGGGATCAGTCGAATTCCGACAATTAGTCTCTGGCCCTTTCGAGGTAGATGCAGAATTACCCGACCGTCTCTCAGTTCTCCTTAGAAATCCCAGACCGGAGTAGCTAGTATGAGCAAACGATTCAGATTTCTCCTTGTCATAGTCCTCATTGCCGTGGCGGCTGTTTTTCTCTTTCCCACCTTCAAATGGTATGTCACGGTCGATGACAACGCCAAGGAGCTGGCCACGAGCTCCAGGGAGCAACTTCGAGATTATACTCTCGTCAAGGCCGAGAAAAAGCTGAAAGAGCTGCAGAAGCTGCTCACCGGCGACAAGGAAGCGCCCCTGCCGGATGAGTTCCTCTTTCTGACTGATCGTGTAAAGAGCATCCTGTCGGTAAAAAAGCTGAAGGTTCCGCGACAGTGGACCGTCGGGCATATCGCCGATAACCTAACCACAGCCGAAGTCCTGGATGCGCTCCAGGCGCATTATCGGAGTGAGATCGAGGATGTGAAGGACGTGAGAAACGCAATCATCACACTTGGGTTGGATCTCGAGGGTGGGATGAAGGTGACGATTCGAGCGGATTTCGAGGCTTTGGAGAGTGACAGGAGAACGAGTCTCAGTGAGGCTGATAGAGAGACGGCTATGCGCGGGGTGCTGGAGATCCTCAACAACAGGATCGACCAGTTTGGCGTCAGCGAGCCGCAGATAAGGCGGCAGGGGTCCGACCGGATTATCGTCGAGATGCCCGGCGCTGCAGATCCCGAAAGGATTCGTCGGGTTATCATGGGAAAGGGGCGGCTCAATTTTCAACTTGTCAGCAATGAGAGCCTCTCCAAGTTCGTCGAGTACAGCAGGACGAATCCGGGGCCTTACCTCCAACCAGATGGGGTGACCCTCCGGGACACAAAGCTCGCCGATATACTCGACACCGGGACAGTGCTCCGGGGAGTGTACGAGAAGGACGCTTTCGGAATCGATCAGCGAGTCGGCTATACGGTGCTTCTCGAGGATATCGGCTTGCCTGGAGAGAGAATCCAAAATGCCTATGTCAGGCCTGATCCTCTTACCAATCGCCCTCTCGTGCTCTTCACTCTGGATAGCGCCGGGGGAGAAATTTTTTACAACCTCACGAGCCAGAACAAGGGAAAGGTCCTCGCCGTCGTGCTCGACGATAAGGTCAAGGCCCAGGCGACCATACAGGACGCCATCCGCGATCGTGTGCAGGTTACCGGCTTCGATACCTCCGAAGCTACGGACCTGGCTCTTGTTCTCAAAACCGGCGCGCTTCCTGTTCCTCTCGAGATCATAAGCCAGGAGGCTGTCGGCGCATCTCTGGGAGAAGACACCATCAAGCAGGGCTTGAACGCCATAGCTCTGGGTCTCATGCTCGTGATTCTCTTTATGTTGGCCTACTACAAGGCGGCCGGATTAATTGCTGGATTTGCCCTCGTGCTGAATTTTTACCTCATGTCGGCGATTCTTTCGGTCTTTAACTTCACACTGACCCTTCCGAGCATAGCCGGATTCATTCTGACGGTCGGTATGGCAGTGGATGCTAATGTTATCATCTATGAGCGGATCAAGGAGGAGTATAGACTCGGAAAATCGAGATCAGCCTCGATTACAGCGGGTTTTTCGAAGGCCTTCTGGACAATAATGGATGCCAACATTACGACGGGCATCGCTGCTCTCACTCTGGCCCAGTTCGGCAAGGGGCCTATCCAGGGATTCGCCGTGATGCTGGCTGTCGGTGTTGTGTGTTCCATGATTGCTGCTCTCTTTGTCTCTCGCCTGATATTCGACTTCAATACCGATGTGTTCAAACTCTCACGCATCAGCATTAGCTGGAGGCCCGCAAGATGAAATCGGTCATTCGTTTCAGCAAAGTTCGATATTACATGTTTGCTTTCTCACTCATCTTGATCGCAGCGGGATTTGTCGGGATTGTGCTGCAAAACGGCTTCAATCTGGGTGTCGATTTTACAGGCGGCATCAACAAACAGTTTCAGATAGCGCTACCCTCGTTCTCACTCCGCTATACTGGGGTGGGTGAGGCGATCACAGACATCTCCGGCGAAAGGTTGGAGATAGATTTGACCAAGCCGGAGGGCAGTGAAAAACTGGTCTTTGATTTCGGCGATTATACGACCGCAGGTGCCCTATTCGCGGCTCTGCGGAATACGCCTGGAATTGCAGGGGACCTTATAGGGGCTTCGAGTGTTCCTACGGAGTATCTCATCTCTCTCAATTTTCCAGTGGATATATCCAAAGAAGAGCTTACGGTCAATACGAGGTTGACTCCGGAGGACGACATCTTTGCTCCCATTCATAATGTCCGAGAGGCGCTGACCGAGCTCGGTTCTTTTTCGATTCAAGTGATCGGCGATCCGAGGAATCAGGAATTCGTGCTGAAAGTCCCGACCCCCTCCGCCTCTGATCCGGAAAGCGACAAGGAGTTCCTTCAAACCGTAGACGCAAAGATCTTCGAGCTCTTGGGAGAGAGGTTCGGGGCAAATTCGGTTCTTCTCAAAAAGACAGATTTCGTAGGCTCGGTCTTCTCTCTCGATCTCGTTCGAGGGGCTATCTGGAGCATCATCGTGGCTCTGGCTCTCATCCTGGTTTACGTCACGGTGCGGTTTCGATTCATCTTTGCTACGGCCGCTATACTTGCGCTGGTTCACGATGTCAGCTTTATGATTGGAGTGATCGGAACGTTTCAGCTCGAAGTGACCTCAGCCACGATCGCAGCGGTGCTTACGATCATTGGTTATTCTCTCAACGACACGATCGTCGTCTTTGACCGGATCAGAGAAAATACAGCTCTGATGCCGGAGGCAAGCCGCGCAGATATCATCGATACCAGTATCACTCAGTCTCTCAGCCGAACAACTATCACCTCTCTCACTACTCTGCTCGCAGTGTTAGCGATCTATGTGTTCGGAACAGGAGTGATTAGGGATTTTGCCTTGAACCTGATCGTCGGAGTCGTTGTAGGTACCTACTCGTCTATTTTCATTGCCTCCCCCATTGTCCTGGGATGGCAAAATTTGACGGGGCGTCGCAAAAGAGCCCGAGATATGCGGAGGTCCGGAATGGTCATCAGACCGGCGAAAGAAGCCGCAACCCCGAAGCAGAAGGAAGAGGCAAAAGGCAGAGTAGAAGAGCTAGCGCTCGCGGCTAAGGTGGAGGCGCAGGAGAGAGAGATCAAGGATGCAGCTCTCTCCCGATCCCTCCCGCCGCGAAGAAGAAAGAAGAAAAGAAAGAAGCGATAAGGGAGGAGATAATTGATGGATCAGAAGAGCGTAGACGCCATTGCCCTTTCGGTGAGATCACTGGCGATGGATGCCATTCAGAAGGCGAACTCGGGGCATCCGGGAATGCCGATGGGTATGGCGGAACTTGGAGCCCTTCTTTTCGGCCAGATCCTAAAACATAATCCGAAGGAGCCCCAATGGATCAACAGGGATCGCTTTGTGCTCTCAGCAGGACACGGGAGCATGTTTCTCTACTCGCTGCTCCATCTCTCGGGTTACGGGATAACCCTCGAGGATTTGAAGAATTTTCGCCAGCTGGGTTCCAAAACAGCCGGACATCCTGAGTACGGGTCGGCGCCGGGAATCGAAACGACTACCGGACCCCTCGGGCAGGGGCTGGCCAATTCCGTCGGCATGGCAATTGCAGAACGCATGCTGGCGGCGCGATTCAACACCAATAAGCATACCGTCATCGATCACTACACATACGCCCTCGCGGGAGACGGCTGTATGATGGAGGGAGTATCTTCCGAAGCAGCTTCGTTGGCAGGACACCTTGGGCTCGGAAAGCTGATCGTTTTTTACGATTCGAACCGCATCTCCATCGAAGGCTCGACAGAGCTGACCTTTACCGAGAATGTGGCCGACCGATTCAAGGCCTACCAGTGGCATGTGCAGGAAGGTGATGCCTATGACAAAGAGGGCGTCCTGAGAATGGTCGAGATGGCGAAGAAGGCGTCGGACAAGCCCTCTCTCATCGTGCTAGCCTCTACGATAGGCAAAGGCTCGCCCAATATGGCCGGCAGCCACGAAACCCATGGCGCCCCTCTGGGAGAGGAGGAGGTCAAGGCAACCCGTAAGGCCTTGGGAATTCCCGAAGATCAAGCCTTCTACATCGATCCCGCGGCATTGTCCTTTTTCGAAGGGCGGCAGAAGGAGTGTGACTCTGCCTTTGAATCATGGCAGAAGGAATTCGATGCGTGGGCAAAGGCCAACAGCGCCCTCTATCGTGAATGGCAGAGATACTTCGGTGAGATTGATACG
>CAZLRN010000336.1:0-5508 GCA_964561715.1 uncultured Spirochaetales bacterium | reverse complement strand
GTCGGAATTGCTACAAGCTTGCTCTGCAAGCAGCTTGCTCTGCAAGCAGCTTGCTTCCGCAAGCAGCTTGCGGAGCAAGTAGTTGGCATGCATGTAAAAAATGGGCCAAATTGTTTGGATTGTGGGCGCAGCCAACGATATGGTATATTGGACGAGTTGATCTAAAGGTTGCACCATAGAGGATAGGAGCTGACAATGGATAAGGGATTTTTAACGCATCACGAAAAGGATAACGTGGGAGTCGCAGTCTCAGACCTCAAAAAAGGAGAAAGCGTTGGCGGAGTTTGTCTCGAAGATAACTCCCCGCTTTCGAAAGTAGAGGCTGTGAATGATGTACCCCTAGGCCACAAGGTTGCCCTCGTCGATATAGGCAAGGGCGACGGAGTCATCAAATACGGTGTGCGGATCGGCAGCGCTACAAAAGCCATTAAGACCGGAGAACACGTTCACATACATAATCTGAAGAGTGACAGGTGGTAAGAGATGAATCAGAAGAGTTTCATGGGTTATAGACGTGAAAATGGCCGCGTGGGCGTGAGAAATCATGTTTTGGTTTTGCCGCTAGACGACATTTCCAACGCCGCAGCCGTTGGAGTCAGCAATATCATCCGCAATACGATTGCCCTGCCACATCCTTACGGACGGCTTCAGTTCGGAGAGGATCTGGAGCTGTTCTTTCGAACTATGATCGGAACCGGCCGAAACCCCAATGTCGCAGCAGCAGTCGTGATCGGGATCGAAGACAACTGGACAAAGAAGTTGGCCGATGGCATTGCTGAGACGGGAAAGCCAGTGGAGGCCTTTTCCATAGAACGATTCGGCGATCTCAAGACAATCCAGCGGGCATCTCGGGCTGCCAAAGCCCTGGTGCACAAAGCTTCGGAATGCAAACGGGAAGAGGCCGATCTCTCCGAGTTGCTGATGAGCGTCAAGTGTGGAGAATCGGATACCACCTCCGGCCTTGCCTCGAATCCTACGGTGGGCAAAGTTGTGGAACGTCTGTTGAGTGTTGGGGGAACAGTCATATTCGGAGAGACTTCTGAGATAACGGGGGGCGAGAACATAGTGGCCGAGCGGATGAAGACACCCCAGCTCAAGAAGCAGTTCCTGGACACCTTCAACGCCTATGCCAAGTTTATAGAGGATCAGGGAGCGGACCTTTTAGGCTCACAGCCAACTCAGGGCAACATCACAGGCGGATTGACCACGATAGAAGAAAAAGCCATGGGCAACATACAGAAGATCGGTAAGGCCGAAGTGGACGGCGTTCTCGAACCAGCTGAAGCTCCGAACGGGAAAGGCCTGTACTTCATGGATTCGTCATCGGCGGCCGCCGAAATGGTCACATTGGCTGCAGCAGGCGGGGCGGTGGTGCATCTCTTTCCGACAGGACAGGGAAACATCATTGGCCACCCGCTAATTCCTGTCATTAAGCTCTCGGGCAATCCCATCACCGTCAGCACGATGAGCGAGCATATCGACGTGGATGTGACCGGAATTCTGAGATTGGAGAAAACCCTCGATCAGACGGGAGAAGATCTGTTCCAGATGCTGATGCGCACGATCAACGGAAGGCTCACAGCTGCCGAAGTTCTCGGCCACGAGGAGTTTGTATTGACCAAGCTGTATCGGAGTGCTTAAGCGTTAGTCCCGCTCATGCGTTCTTTTGACCAGATAGACCTCCCGCTCGAACTCTGAGAGACCTCTCAATGAAGCAAGTCGTGTTTCCAGCTCCGGGGTGACGTTCTCAAAGTGGTACCGTGCGGCGCTGGCGGCCCTCTGGATTCTCCGATTCACCAGCACCTGTCCGGGTTCGGCCAGGGACTGCAATCGAGCGGCCTGGTTCACAACAGGTCCTATGTAGTCCTGCAGGATGATGGTTTCGAAAAACGTCCGCGAGAGGTATTTCGTCGCAAATCCTCCGCAGATGGCAATACCGAATCCTGCGGGTGTTTCGTAGGGAGACTCCTCCTTATGGCGGAAGTATTTTCCGTGCAGCTCGTAAGCCGCATCGATCGCAGCACCGGCTGCATCGCATTCGCCGCTCTTGGCCTCCCATATCAGCATGACTCCATCACCCAGCAGCTTCCAGTAATCGTATCGATAAGCCGTATACATGCCGACGACGGCCTGCGAGATCAGATCGTACACCTCCGTTGTATGCTCGGGAGCGCTGTTGAGCGACCAGTCGGAAAATCCGCGTAGATCTGCGAAAAGCACAAAAGCGAGCACCCTCTCCGAGGAAGGCTCCTTTTCGTCATGATTGGGCCTTACCAGGCTTCTTTCGACGAAATCCGGAATCATGAGATCGATGCTGTTCTTTTCGATATTCTTGATTTCGCATGAGACCGGAATGTCCAACTGCCTGCAAAGGGCTGTGGCCAGCTCGGCCGGCGTCGTGAAGGCCCCGCCCACGACGTTCGTGATGGAGATCAGCCCGGATCCGTGTTTCTCTGACGTGTAATCGTAGGACCAGGGTTCTCCGACATCGGGAATATAGGAGAAACTCACCTTTAAAACGTCATCGGGCAAAATCACGTCGAATGACAGCACCACGGGGCATATGAGCTTGCTCTTGAGCCTTATGTTTTCGATAAGGTTGCCTTTGCTCATGACATGAAACCCAGTGTAGATTATAACCCTCTTCGATATAGAATACCGGAGGTTTTTTATAGCGGTATCTCGTGAGGCCTTTCTGACCGGCGTTTTCTGGGGAATCGTTAGGATTCTATCAGCTTATCATCCTATCCCTTTTTTTCTAAAAAAAGCCTTAGTAAAATTCCGGGAGTTGGATGGTTCGCCCAGTGCGAGGACCCGAAAAAAAAGTCTTCGGCTTGATGCAGGATGACCGGTTGGCAAAGTAGCGATCAGCAGGATTGCGCAGATTCATTTCTCCGGAATCTAGGAAGCGCTGCAGTGATTGCAAGAACTAGAAGCGCCGACGCTCCGCAGGTCAATCCCAAGGCCCAAGGAGCCCCGAAGGCCGTGGCCAGAGCGCCGATTTGGATTCTTCCCAGAGAACCAGCGCCGATTGCAAAATTGAGCGTTCCCATGGAGCGGGCTCGCATCTCATCGGTAGCAGAAACGAGAACAATCGTGCTCTGCATCACTGCGAAGCTGGATTGGGCGACCCCGGCAAGGCAGATCAGGAGAACCGACAGCGGAAAGGAGGAAGAGATCGCGAAGGCGAGCAAGCCCGTTGATTGAAGAAACGACCCTATTGCAAAGACCCATGTCGGTTTCCAGGAGCGCCCGATCCGGATTATAACAAACAGACCCAATAGCGTGCCGACGCCGAGAGCGGCTCCCAGTATGCCGAGACCGACGGGACCCTGCCCAAGGATGTCCCGGGCGAATACTGGCAGGAGAGCCATATAGGGAAAAACCAAGTTGTTCATCGCCACGGTGATAAGCATTACTCCAAGAATATTTTGATTTTGGCGAATATACTGAAGCCCCTCTGAGATGGAAGCCAAGCGGGATATCTTCGTTGAAGGGGGAGGAGCGTGGTTCGTTTTTGAGAGTCCCAGAAGAACAAGAAGACCCGCTGCCGAGACAATGGCAAGAGCCGCAAAACATCCAGAGGTTCCGACGAACCTTATGAGCACTCCGGCCAAAAAGGGTCCGATCATGCGGGAGATATTCTGAGAGAATCCCTCGAGAAGCATACCGTCCACGGTCCGTTTTTTACCAAGCATATCCGGAAGAACGGAACGCCGCGCCGGCCAGTCCAGCGCCCATACCGCTCCTAGAATGACGGAGTAGAGCGCGATATGCCAGTACTGCAGCAGGTTGGTCGCAAGCAGGATCAGTAAGGCGATTGGAGTCATCACGTTTAGGGTCTGCGAAAAGAGAATGACAGCGCGCCTTCCAAACCGATCCGACACAATGCCCGACACAAAGCCCACGAGAAGCAAAGGGGCCATTCTGTAGAATCCCACGAGGGCGACAAGCCAGGGTGAATCGGTCATTTCCAGGACGAGCCACCCCACGGCAATATTTTCCATCCAGCGAACCTGCCACCAGAGTCCGTTGCTGATAAGCAGTCTACGGTAGTCAGGAATGCGCAGGGGAGCGAGAACGCTTCGCAAATTACCTCCTCTCAGAAAGCCTACGATACACCATTGTTGGGGTTTGTGAAAATTGAGGAATAGGATATTCGTCGCCATGGACTGCGGGTTCTCCAGTGCCGCCACAAAAGCATCGTTGACATCTGCATACCGGTGAAGCCCCTTTAGAGGATGAGCCACAACGACATCGAGGTGAAAGGCGGCACGGGAGCAACGTTGCTTGACGGATCAAGTTCGGCAAGCCTAAAATCTGTCTGATTTGAAATCTCCGTTTAGTCGTGATGTAAACTTGCTCCTCGCCGCCTCCGGTCTCTTTTCTATCAGCTTCTACGGCCTCCAGACTATAGTCAAAATCCTCTATGTCCTGCGTCTGGGCCACGGTCCGGAATATCTGGGCATTTTCAGCTCGACTTCTGCCTTCACGTTCATGGCGATGAGCCTGCCGGCGGGAGCATTGGGGGATCGCTTCGGCAGGCGGGGGATTATTGTCATCGGAGGGGGCATCACAGTTCTTGGCTTGCTTCTGCTTCCCCTCACCGAATCACTTCCGCAGCAGCTCGAGTACATTTGGCCTATCGTCTCACAGATCGTTCTCACGACTGGATGGCCCATGTTCACCGTCAACCTCGTACCAATGTTGCTTGTAGCCACCACTGAGGAGACTCGCGGAAAAGCCTACGCATTAAACGGTGCGCTCAAGGGGCTGGGCACATTTATCGGGACGGTAATTGGAGGTATGCTTCCGGGGCTCTTTGCAGCCATAACCGGGCACGATCTACTCTCCCCCTATCCCTACCGCATCGCCCTTTACGTGGGCACGGGCCTCGGCCTCGGAGCGATGATTCCGATGTTTTTTATCCGGAGCGGAGAGAGAGTCCAACGGGAGCAGCAGCTGCAGGAGAGGGGCGGGAGATTTCCCTTTCTGTTTGTGTTGTTGTTGATTCTTCACGTGTTCTTCGGCCACGCTGTATGGTCTGTGGTTCGGGTGTTCTGTCCGGCCTACATGGACAAGTCCCTCAACCTGACATCCCTCTCGATAGGGCTAATCGTAGGTGCGGGTCAGTTTGTTGCTATCGGCGCTCCCTTTGTCATACCGCGCCTATCGGAGCGCCGAGGATCCGGTTGGGCCGTCATGGCGACTTCCGTCGGCATGATTGTTGCTCTTATTCCGGTCGTGGTGGTACGGCACTGGATGGGAGTGGCTTTGACCACCATGGGGCTCCTGGTGCTATCAGCCGTGTGGCTGCCGGTGCTGCAGATCTATCAGATGGAAATGGTATCGAACCGGTGGCGTTCTCTGGCTTATGGTGCCGTCTCCATGGCGCTGGGTTTGAGCTTTGGATTCTTCAGCCTGATTGGAGGATATATGGCTGCGGGAGGGGGTTACCAGAATGTCTTCTGGTTGGCCATAGCCTTTTCGGCTGTCAGTGTACTGTTC
>CAZLRN010000335.1:0-5525 GCA_964561715.1 uncultured Spirochaetales bacterium | reverse complement strand
ATACTAATATTGGAATCTCTAGTAGAGTCCATATAATGCTGTAAATTCGCTGGTCATGGGAGGATAGAAAAGGCCATCGTCTTCCAGTAGATTTTGAATAACCAAAAACAGAATCTAGGAGGAAGAACAGATGGCCCAATGCCAGATTAGTGTGGACAGCGAGAAAGTCAAGGAGCTTATGATCCGTGATGATGGGCTGAAAGGTTTGGTAGAGGAGGTTTTGAACCAGATCCTGGAGGCACAGGCCACTGAGGCCGTCGGGGCAGACACTCGTACCCTTGAGCTCGCAGTATGTCCTCTAGAATATTCTTGTTACGTTCTTCATCGTCTACAACGAGAATCTTGGGGCTTGTCGCTATTATTTTTTCTCCACGTCACCGGATTGCCTGAATAACTCTTGGATTACCCCCCGTATCTCCTCCATCTTTGGGGGTTTCCCCAAGACCCGGTCGACAAACTCCGGTATATCGCCGTTGAGGTTTACAAAATTCCCCCAACCGGAAAGAAGGATTACCGGGGTGTGGTGCGCCTTCTCTTTTATTCTTTGGGCTACCTGCCACCCGTCCATATGGGGCATGCCCAGATCCGTGATGACCAAGTTGAACGGCTCCCCTTGTTCTGAATGCTCCTGAAACAGTTTTAACCCCTCCATACCGCTTTCCGCAACCTCTGCCTGGTGTCCTGCCAGCTCCAACGTTTCTTTTAATGCATCTCTAACCAGTGTATCGTCGTCTATACAGAGAATTTTCAGTGAGGATATCGAGTCAGCCTGGGCTGCATATGTACGTTCCGGGGGTGGTTCTAGGGAGGGGAAGAAAAGACGCACCACAGTGCCCTTGCCTGGTTCGCTTTCGATCTCGATTTCTCCGCGATGCCGCTTTATCGTTCCGTAGACTGTCGCTAAGCCCAACCCAGTTCCTGATTCCCCTTTGGTCGTGTAAAAAGGCTCCAGACACTTTTCCCGTGCTTTCTCATCCATACCCGTCCCCGTATCCGCTACCTCAAGAATGCAGTAACTATCATTGGAATACGCTCTCAGGGTAATCGTTCCTCCGTCGGGCATAGCATCGACCGAGTTGAAAATCAGGTTCATTATTGCTTCTCTTGTTTCGCTCTCGATCCCGATAAGGGGAGGAGTGTTCTCGATGATTTCGGTCTTGATCTGAACTACAGCGCCTTTTTTTTGGGGAATATCTTGCCAGCGGGGGCGGGTCAACTCGATCACCTGGGCCATCATCTCCTGCAACTCGATGACCTGACGTTCCTCTTCCACTTCGGGTTTTCGGTAAAACTTGCGCAGGCGCATGGTTGTATTTTCTATATCCTTTGTAGCTTCCTGGATTGTTTTCAGGAAACGCCGAGTTCGGTCACTCAGCTGTGCCTCACTCTCAAGGAGTGCTTCTGTGTACAGGGTGATTGGGGCAAGTGTATTGTTGATATCATGGGCTATTCCACTGGCCATCTGCCCCATGGCGTTGAGCCTCTCCTGCTCCAACAATGATTTCTGAGTCTCTTGGAGCTCCTGATAGGATTGCTCAAGGTTCTGGTAGAGCTTCCGGTTATACACGGCTAGTACAAGGGACTCTGATAGTCCTTGAAAAAAACCCATCTGGTATTCATTCAGCGATAGTGTATCTCTGCTGAGCAAGAAGATCGTACCGACCCGTCCACTCTCCCCGCCTAAAGGCACTAAGATCATCGAACGCACACCCTCACGTTGGAATTCTGAAAATAGTCGCATTCGCTCCTTAGTTGTTTCCTCAGCTAATAGCTCTGTCAAGGAAAATACACTGGCCTCGTTTGGGGGAAGGCGGTTCAGGAATCCGGTTTCATCTTCAGGTAAAGTTGCCCCCTCCACGAACCCTAGGTGGGTTGCTTGATCTTGACTTGTTGTACTCACTATAAAAATACCATCCTTTTTCTTGTCTTCCTTACAGAGTGTGATGCCACCGAAGGATATAGGTAGGTTATTTTCCAAGTGTATGAGTACAACCCGCAGGATGCTGTCGATACTATTACGCTGGGCGATAGATCGGGTAATGGAATTGAGAACATTGATCCAGAGCAGTTGCTGCCTGAGCTGCCCCTCGCTAATCATCAAGGCTTTTTCTGCTTGTTCTAATTGGGCGACAGTCTTGTTTAATTTATTATTCATTTTTGTGAGAGAATGATAGCGCCAAACCCCCATTGCGATGAATACACATAGGACCAAAATCGCCATGAATATAGCAGCGTTGGGTGAGCTCCAAAATGGTTTTGGCTGGCCATACCACCTCACATAGATCTCACGATATTCATGGCTGCCTACAAACTTCTCAACTGCAGCGTTCAATTTTGTCAACAATAGCTCGTTATCTTTACGCACCGCTATTGCACGTTTTACTATCAGTAGCGGTTCCCCAACAATTTTTACACGATCTTCTACATCGATCTGTCTTGCCACTTTCAAAAGCACTGGTTGCGGATATACTAACGCATCGACATTTCTGGCAAGGAGATCAAAAAGCGCCTCGGAAGGTGTGTTGAAAATGATGAGGTCTACATCGGAAAGGTTTTCAAGCAAAGAGACACCAACATTATATTTTACAGCCGCTACCTTATGTCCTGATAGGTCATCAATGCTCTTTATGTTTTTATCTTGCCTTCTTACCAAAATACTAATCGAAAATATTTCAACGGGTGATGTGAAAGAAAAATACTCTTCCCTTGAAGCGGTTATCCCTAAATTTGGTATTAGATCGGCTTGTCCAGATCGAAGCATTTCGTCCGCTTGTGTCCATGTATCAGCGAGAATATAGCGTATTTCAATATTTGAAATTAAGGCGATGTGATTCATCACCTCGATGGCAAAGCCGATTGGCTTTCCTTCTTCATCGATTGAATATTGGGGGGGGAAATCTTTCGGAGCAACGGCAAGAAAAGAAGGTTTTTGTTCAATGCGTTCTTGTGCTTGAATGGTGTGCACTATGATAGCGATAAAGAAAATAGCAAAATAAAATTTGCGTATCATTGGTATTGACTCTGGTAAATTTACTAATTATTTATTTAAAATCATGCTCTAGTCTAGAGTTCCTCCTGAAAAAGCCCATTGCTCATAATTTATATTATAATTCTAAAATATCAAATTTGACATAAAAAATATCTAGAAATGTAAATATACTCCTAAAACAAAGATCAAGGAAAATACTAATATTGGAATCTCTAGTAGAGTCCATATAATGCTGTAAATTCGCTGGTCTTGGGAGGATAGAAAAGGCCATCGTCTTCCAGTAGATTTTGAAATAGGCAGAATGATAATTTGCTTGCCCTAACATAACACTATTCTGATACTATTGCCCCTAATTTATATCCGGCTAGCGGGTTGGCATGAGATATTTCTGTAATGCAAAGATAACTGATATAGGAACACCCAAACTAATCAGTTTTTGCCCTCTGGAGTGGAAGTGCCTTCAAAACTTAATATCGGGAGCCTGTTTTAGAAAGAATTTCTCAGCCTCCACCGACCAGAGGCCATCGGCCTGATCTACGAGCCGGGCTAGCTCGTCAAAAAAGGGATCCTTCTTGCCCAGGTCTGGCAAATCCTCAAGGGCTGTCAGGGGAAAGGACTTCTGAGTATAGATCAGCTTCTTACCTCCCGGAATTTTTGGAAGGTTTTTGATCGAATCGGCGGCTGAATTGATGCCGCCTATGTGTGTGATCATTACCGCGGGATTGATTCGATTTTGCCCCATGAGCTCGAGGGATTCCCGCAGATCGTCAATATTGCCGCCTGATGAACCAACCATGTGATGATCGCTGTAGTGCACATCGTAAAAGTTGACTCTGGCCGAAAAGTCTCGGTCCGAAGGACCAGCGAAAAAGTTGAGACAGCCGTTGAATCCGAGCAGCTTCGAAGCCTGCTCGACCAGGGCCTCGACTGGAGCGAAAACAAAGATATCGTCGAACCCCTTGCCCCCGGTCATGGTCATGAGATCCGCAACAGGATTCTCGCCACTGGTATTGAAGAATTTCAGATCGACACCCGTCTTTTTTGCCACAGCCGACGAATAGATCTCAGCGGCGCGATCGAGCCTCGATTGATCAATATCTGTTACAACCAGCATTTTGGGCTGTCTCGGTCCGTGCAGCGCATAATCGATCGCTCCTAGCCCCATAGGGCCCGCCCCGGCCAGGATGGCGCAGCTTCCTCCCTCCTTGA
This sequence comes from uncultured Spirochaetales bacterium, assembly GCA_964561715.1. Classification (GTDB taxonomy): domain Bacteria; phylum Spirochaetota; class Spirochaetia; order SZUA-6; family CAZLRN01; genus CAZLRN01. Next base: position 1,327 of record CAZLRN010000335.1, on the reverse strand, counting down.
TTCCCATGTGGTGCTCATACTCACCATGTGTGAAGTGATAGGATGAATGAAAGGCTCCCACAATGCACGATACAGGCTCCGAGAGAGAGGCCTTGAAGAATCCTTCTCCATGATAGGGCAAAAGGCAGTCTCTCTCCATCACCTCCTTTGGGATGATGATCTTTGTTGCATGCCCACCGATATAGGCGAATGAATAGCCGGGGGCTTCCAGCTCTTTGCCCGGAATATTCAGGGCCGGCTGAATTCCGTACTTCATGCCAACCTTGAACTTTGGATCAACGGCGCTGCCAACCTCCAGGATAGTGCCGCACAGCTCATGCCCTACGATAACTGGATTCTCCGACACATTGTCCGGTACTCTTTTGTGATCGGCACCCTGGATGAGAGCTTTGTAGGTGGACATACAGATGCTGTTGGAGGTGATATCTGCGAGAATTTCGTCTTCCTTCAATTCGGGCAGATCGAACTTTTCGAGCCTCAGATCGTTTTTGCCGTAAAGCCTCAGAGCGATCGTTTTCATGGGCGTGCTATCCTCCGCAAAGGGATTTCTAACTTAACAATCCAAAGCTTGATTCGTCAATGACAAACTGCCTTACGAAGAGGTTATTCCAAAACCTCTTCGTCGAGCTTAGGTAGTTCTCGTTGCACTGTCTGTTCCAAACTCTCCATGATCTGCTCTGTGGAGATCCTGTAGCCTTCGGCTGCGAGACTGATACAGAACTCGCTGTGGGAGCGTCCTGCTCGGTATTCCGGTACAGTATCGGGAATTGTGAGATAACGGGAGAAGAGGGAGAGGTCGTTGTCGACCAGAAGGCTGGCCTGATAGAAGAGGATCAGCCGTTTACGGTAGAGCGAAGCTCCGAGTATCTTTCTGTTAGCCAGGGCGAGATCGGAGATGCCTCTGTGCTCGATATCTCTCACTCCAAATCGCTTGAGAGCTTCGGCGAACCATCCGTTTATCCTTCTGGTGTACTCCCGGTTTTGATGCGGAGAGCTGACTTCGGTAACCAGCGCCAGAACTACCATCCCCGGCGACAGAACAACCGTGCCTCCTCCGCCTCTTCGTAGGCGAACAGGGATCCGGTCCGCCTCGATTTGCGGATAGTGGAGATCGGGCTTGTTCTTTCGACCCGCCCCCATTACGATTATAACCTGGGTTGGCTCATAGATGCGAGAGCAGGGTTTTCGATTAAGTAGATAGTCCTCCAGCAGGTCCTCATTACCGGTCATCAACGCAACGGTTAGCATAAAACCTGACGCCTCGCAACCCGTGATCACCGGGTGCGACTCGAAGGTGCTATAACTTGACGCGGCTGTTTGACCGGTT
>CAZLRN010000334.1:0-5538 GCA_964561715.1 uncultured Spirochaetales bacterium | reverse complement strand
GTCATATGCCTAAAGAAGTGATCACAGGGGCGAGCAAACCGTGGAGGACTTTTCCCCTCTCTCTGGGAATCCGAGGGGGGGATTACGTATTTGTCTCCGGTCAGCCTGGATGCCCTGATGAACAGGGAAGAAATATTAAGGGAATAGCGGCCCAGACCAGACATTCGATAGAGAGCATAAAGAAGGTCCTGGAATCCGCGGGTGCCTCGTTGGATGACGTGGTTGAAACAACTGTCTATGTGTCTCCCGAAGTTACCCCTGATGACTATGCGGAACTTAACAAAGTCTATACGCAATATTTTCCGAAAGATTATCCGGCTCGCGCCGGGCTCATAGTGGGATTCATGTACCCAGACATGCTGGTCGAAATAAGAGCAGTTGCGTATTGCCCAAAGAAATAGAATCCCCGCTCAAATAATACATCCTTGCAATCAGATTTCAACAGCTAGACCTTGAGCCGACCACGAAAGCCTCTAGCGGCATAGTATGATTCAGCACCGTTGTGATACACGAAAACATGGTCATAACGACGATCACAGAAGAGCGCGCCACCAAGATCTCTTATCTTGGCTGGCGTCTTCACCCAGCTCGAAGTTTTCCTATCGAATTCTCCCAGCTCCTGCAACTCTCGATATTGTTGTTCCGTGAGTATCTCAATGCCTATCGAGGACGCCATTTCGATAGCGTTTCCACTTGGTTTGTTTTCTTTTCGTGAGTCGAGAGCTTTGCGGTCATAACAAAGACTGCGTCGACCTATCGGGCTTTCAGGGGAACAATCACAAAAAACGAACTCACCGGTTGCCTCATCACGACCAACGACATCAGGTTCGCCGCCTGTACGTTCCATTTCACTGAGTGCCTGGAGCTTTTCAGCGATAGACTCCAATCTCGCTCGAACTGAGCTCCAGTCGATTCCGGTATGACGGTGCATGTTTTTCACGAACCGATTCTTTAGAGTCTTGATCAGTTCATCATGAAGTGCTGGTTCCATTTCATTATCTCCCTTTCGAAACTCTCCTTCCAATTGTGTATCTTCATCAGTCTGTAAATATGGCCGAATGCGTAAATCTAACGTTAGCGCTGAGCAGACGGCGCCTCGAGCGGCAGCTCAGACGGACAAGTGCGGTGGCTTAGCCTTGTGCCCAATACTCACTATGAATCTTGTGCTCTCGCATCAGGACTAGCCTCACAGAGTTCCTTGAGCCGCATGAACTCAGACTCCATCTGCCTGGCGATTTTCTTTTTGAATACTGAGCCCGTAAACATCATTATCAATCTTGCTATGGATTTAAATCGTATATCAGCTTTCTGTGTTACAAGTGTATTGCCATTCTGGTATTCAAGTTGAAATTCGACATCTACTGAGTTGTATTTTCCATCGAGCTTGAAAGCTACAAGTTGATTGGGTATCCATTTCGTGATGACACCATAAAGAGTTGTGCTCCCATTTTCGTCTTCTACGGTTTCCTCGAATGTTGTGCCCACCATATCGTACGTCTTTTTGATTATGCGACCGCCCGCAACACTTGTTTGCCACTGCAGTGCTTTCTCAGGATTAGCAATCCACGGAAAAACACTTTCAGGGTTCCTTGATATACCTATTGTGCAGCAGATATGCATCTCAAATGCTTCAGCAATCTAACGTCACAGCTCGGCGGCGCGGCTTGTCCGCGTCCGCGGCAGCGGATTATTGGACCGACTTCTCGAGCCTGCAGGCAAATCTCTCGATTCCGGGGTATTTCTGCCCAAGGCTCTCAACTGCGAATCCGATCTTGCGATAGAACTCCACCCCATCATGATCTGTCTCTGCAAATATCACATTGAGACCATATGTAGTACAAACCCGAAGGATCATCTGCCTACCGATCCCTTGTCCTCGATGATCGTGACGTACAGCGATATGGCGTATGACCGCTCCATCCGGATGTTCGGCAAAGAATCATCCGCTCATTCTCTTAAATAGTTCTTCCTGCCAGATAATTTCAATTTTGGAATCAAAAAGACCAAGAAGCCAATGACCTAGTTTCATCCCGCAAGATCTTGTGTAACCTTCGCAATCAACTAATTGCAATTGAAATACAATCTGGCAAAATGTACTCCAGCGAAAATAGGGACCTCTATCGAACCAGAGTTCCTTTATCGAGCTAATGTTATAACCGTGGTCTCGCGCCCAATTCGCAGCAAGTATTGATGATTTTCTTACTTTATATCGTATGTATAACCACCCGATGATCACAATTGCAATACTAGCTAGTATATAGACTATCATTTATTTGACTCTAATATTATTGAAAAGCCATTTTCAATGCCGAACGCTAAGCTCAGCTGCCGCCGGTGCGGAGTCTTTCGATCGACACCCCCGTAGCCCGTCACTTCCGGCGACGCGATTCTCGCAGTAGAGCCCTCCACATCTCCCTCACTCTATCGTCTATACAAATGGCTCTCAAGGAAATCGCCCGAGAGCACGCGAGTTCTTCTACCTTGTCAATCATGAGCAGGTCGACCTCATAGGCCCCCGCGAGGTCGAATGCCGCTAAGGCCTGACGACCACGAGTGGGGATGCCCGGATGCCTACTACACATCACAGCAGAGTGGCCAATAAAGATAGAATGTATACCGTCTCACCTTTTACCATCATAATCTGCAGTCCTCTCCTAGACCCGAGTCATAAAAAAATTCAAGAATTTCTTTATGGTTCTGCTTTAGATATTTTACAGAGTAGGGCTCTTAGCTGATACGTCCCTATGGCAGGATCATAGGGTGGGTCCATACTGGTCAACACGTTCGCATTGGATTTAAAGACACCGTATTCGGGCGCGGGATCTTCTGGAAACCACCACGCATGCTGGACATGTATCACCCGTGGATCGATCCTCTCGGTTATGTTTGCTCTCTGCTTGATCCTACCTCGTACCGTTTCAATCCATGTCCAGTCGTCTTCTGCAATATCGTACTTTTTAGCCGTATCAGGGTGTATGTCGACTTTCGGATCTGGATGTCGCCGACGTAAGCTGGGTATTTGCCTGTATTCCGAATGAAAGAAATATTGGGATCTTGCTCCGGTCGTCAGTATTAGCGGATATTTTTTGTAAAGTTCGGGCGTGCTTCTGGGACTCTCGGGTGGTTCTTCATAATAGGGAAGGGGATCATAGCCGAGTTTTTGCAAATACCCGGAGGCGAGTTCGATCTTTCCCGAGCCTGTGCTGAAACCTCTTTCTTCGAATTTCCTGTATCTGAAGGGAGTCGTGATATTACCTCTCTCTTTCAATTCATCGAACGTAATGCCCAGAGGTGCCAATTGCCTGTTATATATCTCCTCTATCGATTCTGTGCCTACTTCCAGGTTAAGTCTTTGTGCAAGCTCCACGAACACATCCTCGTCCTGTTTGCACTCCCACAACCTTGTTATCTTCTGTTGCGCGAGAACGATGTTTTGGGCCACATAGGGTACACCCACAACTTCATCCACCTCCAGCCAGGTGGCTGCAGGAAGCACGATGTCTGCGAGTTCTGCCGTAGGCGTCATATAGATATCCATTACGCAGAGAAAATCCAAAGCCATAAAAGTTTCAAAAACCTTTTTGCTCTGGCCATAGGTAGTCAAACCGTTGTTACCGAAGATCAGGAACGCCTTAATCGGATAGGGTTTGCCTGAGCGCATGGCTTCAAATAGCGTCGGTATGTGGGCCGATGGTATCAGCGCATCTTTGCTGCACAAAACCTTATACGTATCTGCCCCCATTCTTTTGTTTTTCATTTCATCAGATAGTCGTTCCATGAAGATATCGAGGTCGGGGAGAACACGCATTCCCAATATCCACCCTCCCGGTACATCGATATTGCCCGTGATGGCCGGAAGCAGGGCAACAGATCTAACGGTTTGCAGACAGTTGGGCGTATGCTCAAGAGCGACCCCCCATTCAACCGTCGAGGGTCTCGCTTGAGCAAATAATCTTGCGGCGGCCCTTATTTTTTCAGCTGGAACCCACGTTATCTCCTCCGCCCACTCAGGGGGGTAATCCTTCACACGGACTGCCAAACGGTCGAAGCCGAGCGTCCATTTTTCGACAAATGCCTTGTCGTAGATCTCTTCCTGGATGATGACGTTCAACATGCTCAGGGCGAGGGCGTCATCCGTACCCGGCCTAACCTGAAGCCAGATTTCGGCCCTTTCCGCCATCTCGGTCTGCCTCGGGTCTACGACGATGAGCTTCGTTCCTTTTCTGATACATTCCCTTACACGAAACTGGATTTCGCCATCCGGACCTGATATTACCGGATTGTGCCCCCACACCAGGACACAGGCCGGATTCACATCTCCGTAATAGTCGCATATGGGTAGATCGCCATAGGTCATGAGGCCTGTAAGCACTCTGGGGACAAAGCACTGAGCAGTACCCGGTTCACACCAATTTGGCGTTCCCAGTGCATTGGCAAACCTCAGTAAGTGCATGAAATGATGTCTTCCAGTACCCGTACCAAGGGCGATCGACTCAACCCCGTACTCATCCTTTATCTCATTTATCTTTTTGACGATCGAATCCAAAGCCTCATCCCAAGAGATTCTTCGCCATTTGCCCTCCCCTCTTTTACCCATCCTTCTCAATGGATACCTCAAGCGGTTCGGATGATAGAGGTGCTCGATACTCGCCAGCCCCTTGGGACAGATCCTTCCCTTGTTCAAGGGCGACTCCGGATCTCCATCGATCTTTACGACCTTACCATCCTCAACATAGATAAGAAGCCCGCAGCCCCCATGACACATTCGACAGGCACTCTTATATATGTTTGCACCATCGCTCTCTGTTTTGCCTTCCATTTGAACCAAGCCTTTAAGTGAGTAATAGTAAAATTATAATCTGAAGCAGGCACGAACTGATAGTAGAAGCTAAAACTGGTCTTGGCCAGAAAGAGAGCTGATAGCAAATCTTTGCTCTCGAGGAGGCAGGTTTGAACTAGGCCTTATTTTATTACCTATTTCACTTTCTTTAATGTTACATAATCTTGGATATGATCTATCTCATCACCTTTACGGAGGCGAGCAGCATATCGATGGATCATGCGGTCTATTGGCAATAAAAAAGAATCTTCGGCGGGATATTTACCCCTTGACCTGGAGGGCTTTATATGGGCTACGCAAGTGCGCCCCTCCCCATCATTCTTTGATCAAAGATGCCGCAATGCGCGCTTCTCATTATACGAGAGCAGGAACCACTACCTTGCGTACAGGTTGACTTGCGCGGCAGCCGCCAGGCTGTCCGCCTCATAGTCCAACCCATTGTTATACGATTCTGTCACGAATTCGTGTGCATCGAAACACGAGTGCGAGAGGCATATTGCCAGCTTTCTTGAGTCCTGGTTTCGCACTCAGTACCTCCGGCGTTGGAAAGACATCTTCGTGCTGCACATGGAAACCCGCTTTCTCCAGCATAGAGAGATAACCTTGCTTAGTCCGCATCGCCACGGGCAGCCTGAGACCATCAACGCTCGGCCATTCAGTGGCGCGAAGCGCCGCTGAACGACCCGGTTAACTTGCTT
>CAZLRN010000333.1:0-5541 GCA_964561715.1 uncultured Spirochaetales bacterium | reverse complement strand
GAAGGACAGTGATGAGGACAGCTATGAGTACAGGCTCTGCGTGATGTCTCTAAAGGATATCTACAGCAATACCGGACGGAACACCGAAGCTCTGGCGCTTCCCGACTTTCAAGATGACGGCACGGATATGAAAGGCTGGGATGTCCTCGCCTCGGCCGTTGCCTGGGCAAGAAAAGCAGACCTCGCAAGATCTCTGGAGGCCCTTGGCGAAGCGGAGCGTATCGGCCGCTCCAGAGGAAACAGAAGACTGGTTGGTCAGGCACTTACCAACAAATCCCATGTGTACATCGAACGCAAGATGTATGACCAGGCGATGGGCTTGCTCAAGGAGGCGGAAGCAATCGCCAGAGGGGGAGAAGATATGACGAGTCTGGCGCATTGTCTTGGAAACCAAGCGGTGATATTCAGGCTATTTGGCGATTTTGAGAAGGCTCTGCGTCTCCACAATGAGCAGACCGGTATCTTTGACCAGTGGGGGCACAAGAAAGGCCTGGCCCTCGCTCTTGGCCAGCAGGCTACCCTGTTTGAGGCAATGGGAAGAGAAGAGGAAGCCATGCAAAACTACGAGGAAGCTGTGAGCTTTTTTAGGGAGCTCAATGATACGGACGGGCTGGTCTATCCTCTGGAAAGACAGGGCTCGATCCTGCAGAACAGGGGAGACGACGTCGGAGCTCTTTTGCGCTATGAGGAGTGCGAGCTTCTGCAGGAAAAGATGGGGAATGTGGAGAAGCTGGCATCTGTGTTAAGACGTGAGATTAAAGTCTTGGAACGTCTGGCCGACCACAGCAAGCTCGAAAGCAAGAGGCGAAAGCTCCGAGAATCGAAAGGAGTCTGTAATGCTTAATTCCGTGAGAAATCGGCCAATATCGCCTATGGGGCGGTTAGCCGATATGCGATTTCGCCATAGTGCACCTTCCCGGAGGCAAGAAATTCGCCCCTAGTGCACTTCTGGCATTCAAGAACTTCGCCCCTCGTCCCATCATCCGAAATCCTACAATAATTGAACCGACTATTATGAATTCGTCGGGTGGTCCTAGCCCAAGAATAGGTGTGGGAATTCAGCATTGAGTGTCTCGATTGTCTCATGAGCAATCTGACGGATACTGGATGATTCCGGACCTAGTACCTCTCCGAAATACTGAATACCCGGATGAGGTGGTGGCTACGGACCCTCGCCTAAAGGCATGTACAACTCGACCCCATTACTCGTGGAACGCCAACCAAGCCCATTAAGCCGAGTTATTAAGTGATAAGCAGAACCTAGATCCTGGTCAATGGGTACACCACCATCCTACTCGGCCACGGTCAAAACGAGTTCGGCACGTGTCATGGTGTACTTGTCGAAGGCAAGAATGGTCTTGTTCCACCAAGTATCAAAAGGGATACGTTTACTGACCAGCGGCTTCCTGGATCCCACCCTGGTATTCAAGTTTATCAACAGAGGGCTGGTTTCGGTTTTTATTCCCAAACCCTGGATCAAGATCTGCTAAACAGAGAAGGTCACCCATGTAGCGGGAATCAAGAAAATACTTCAAGAGAAATCACTCCTGGGTCTGATCAATGCGATCGAGGAGCTTCCCTCGCTGCCTTTTCTGTTCCAGGAACTTCTGCGGGCGATCGAGGAAGATCGTGCCATATCCGAGTTGGCCCAGATCGTATCCAAAGACTCAGCGGTCTCCACCAAGGTCCTGCATTCAAGTATTTCCCCTACCAGTATCAGAGGATTGTTGATCGAGCTGGGATACGACGGCTGTACCCACAACGAGATCGGGGCCTATTTCTTGGACTGGTGGAACTTCCCCCGGGTCATGGTCGAAGCGGCACTGTTCCACTATGCACCGGAAAAAGCATTGTCCACACTGCCGAAGAAAACATAATAGACGGGCTGATTTGAATCTATCAGAGCCTGTTTTATCTTTCTGAACCCATTCTTTCTTTGTCTTTTTAGCTAATCGATTAAATGCCCTTATTCTTTCGTAGCGCCCGGCTGAGGGATGCTCCTCTGCCGGGTACCCGGACAGATTACTGGCGGTAGTAAATAGAATATCGAGGCCCGTTCGGATCTATCTTGGGGGTGCCGGATTGCACTTCCAGGGTTTTACCGTCAACGCTTATTCTGTCCAGGGTTTCCCAAGACATTCCATCGCTCAGTGATACCATGCTCTTTCCGCATATCCTTCCCTGGGAATCTATCCATTTCTCATTATACTTGATTGTTCCTTCGTATTTTTTTCCAGAACCGTCATCGTTATCGTAGGCGACATAGCGGATGGTACCATCCGGTTGTAATGTATATTCGAGTTTGGCTGATCGGCCTTCGCCGTTGTATTTAGAATTTATCCACGTACCGACTAATTTCTGCTCAGAAGGATCTCCTGACACAGGGATAGGTTGCTTCTCCTCAGCTTCGCCCGCCTCTTTAGCCGGCTTTTCTTTAGCTTCCTTCTCGGTGCCGCCCGTGATCCCTTCCATGAGAGAGGAGCAACCTCCTAACAGAAAAATGGCAACCATCAACGCAAAAAGAATCAGGCAGAAATTACTAGTTTTCATATTCCCTCCATCTTTATTTGACTGCGATAATAGATAAATGCATATTGCCTGTCAACGCTCATACCGCATCCTCATCAGCGATTCTCATTTTGCAATATCAGAGTAACATCAAATCGAATGCAGCATAGCAAATTACTTCAATACCAAATTTCTTGACAAGCTGTCTGTCCTATGTACACTGGTAAAATGCTCATTAGTGGAGGCTAACATGCAATTCAAGATTACTGCTATGAGATCTGTTGTTATACTGCTATTTCTTTGTAGTGCAGTTCAACTTCTCGCTCAAGATGGAGGCGATCTGATCAATCGCGTAATTCATCAAGACCTTGATGGTGTAAAGAAACTGGTTGAAGACGGTGTAGATGTCAATTTTCAGGATGATCAATTGATGGGTCTGAAAGGTGGTACGGCGCTTATTTTAGCATGCATGTATAATTTTGCTGATATAGCCAAGTTACTCATCGAGAGTGGCGCCGATGTAAACTTACAGGCAAACAACGGAACTTCCGCACTAATGGGCGCCGTCGTTGTTTCATCAGAACTCTCTAAACTCCTGTTGTCGAAAGGCGCGGATATACACGCCAAGATAAAAGAAGGGGACGAGAAAGGTATCACGGCTTTCACATATTGTATAATGGGTATTCTTTCAGAAAGGGTAACGACCGACCTCGCGAAACTGCTGCTCGATAAGGGAGCAAATGTCGATGAAGCGCCGACTTCAGGCCTCGCGAAGGGGTATACATGTCTTATGATAGCCGCGCGCAATAGCAAGCCGGATCTTGTAAAGTTCTTACTTGATAACGGGGCCAATATCAATGCAAAGGCCGGAGATGGTGAAACAGCTCTCAGTTTAGTGATAAAAGACAATAATACTGAGATGGTTACGCTTCTGAAAGAATTGGGCGCTACCCTGTAATTGCCTATCAGACGATAAGAGCCTGAATGGGTGGACACATTGTTAAGGTTTCGAACGAAATTATTTCATTGATAAGATCCATGATAAGACTCTCTCTAACCTTCTGTCCTTAAGAGAGCTAAATAACACCGTGTTCCAACAGGAATAATCCTTCCCTTGTGAGCCACCAACCTTATCGATTGGAGGCACCTCCCTATAGTGCCCCATTGTCTGATCCCCTATCACTAAGTTGAACCGGGACTCGGCAATCGTGCTTCCGGTGTACTTTTCCTGAAACAGCATGCTGTTTCCGACGGAGTTGTACCAGTACTTGTCGGTTTGACTCGAGTGGGTTATCTCTCTGAGCCTGTTCAGGTTGTCGTACTCAAGCGATGTGAACTTGTTAGTGACCGCTGTAGGATTCTCTCTCTTAATATGTGTAGCCGTATGTGGTAGACCTGTCATAAAACGACTTCAGCCTCATCTGGTTCTTTTCATCCCCGGGTGTCTTGTAGGTGTAGCTCTTGGATTCTCTGGCGGAAATGTTGTGGGCGCTTTATTAATCCTGCCTTTTGTTAGTGGTTAAGATTGGTCAATCTTGTCTCCGAAGGAGACAAGCATGGAAGTGCAGATAAAGGATGGTGATGAAGATCGACGTGATTTCTGGGCAGAACATCTGAGTAATTGCCACCATAGTGGGTTGAGCTATGCGGAGTACGCCAGGCGCAATAATCTGAAAGAGGGCGCATTCGGCTACTGGCGCAAGAAGCTTTCGGAATCGTTTCCGGAGGAGACCGCATTTGTAGAGCTGAAGGTTTCTGCTCGTGAAACGCGCGGGATGAAGATTGTGCTGCGAAATCACATACGGATAACCGTGGGCACAGATTCCGATGAGGTGGCGCTGAAGAAGCTCATCGGCGTTCTGCGGTCGCTCTGATGTTCAGCGATTTCTCAAAGACTAAGATCTTTCTCCGTCCTGGATTAAAAGATAAGCATTGAGGAAAACGGACAGGCCGCAGTGATCTCCTATACCTCCGACAACGAGTTCTTCAAGGGAAAGATCGAATCGTTCTCCGTGGCCCGTTTCTTGTTGGAACTGACACAACATATGCCCCCGCGCGGATTACAGTATATCCGGCGATATGGTCTCTATTCTTCCAGAACTAAGAGCAAATGTACCTGGGCCAGACTCATCGCGCAGGTCTATGAAATCGACGCCCTCGAGTGTCCACGCTGCCACTCACCCATGAATGTGATTGCTGTGATCACCGATCCTGAGGAGGTCAAAAAGATCTTGCTTATGCTGGTCCCACTTGGCGCGCAACCATTGCTTTGGCTTACCGTCAATATCAGCAGGTCCAGGTAATATCCATGGATTCACATGAACCCACTGACGAGTCCGGCCCACCTCGCGAGCTATGTCACTCACAGTTACAAACTCGCTGCTATCTTGGCCTTCCAGCAACGCATCGACCTTTCTTTCTATCCGCTCAGCTCGTGCAGCAAAATCGAGAATCAGCTGTAGGATCTCTTCAGCAGTCACCGACAAACAGTACCCTCCCACACGTATCTTATACACGCCCACCTTCGGCTTCAAGATCTCATCAAGTTCTTCCTCATCAATGAAAATCCTGCCCCCTATCCTTATGCATGGGATCGTCCCATCCTTCAGACGCCGATACAGCGTTGGTTTGCTAAAAGGAAGAATCTCAAGCAGTTCAACCGGATTGATCCATTTCTTCTTCATAATTGTTACGCTCCTTTCTCGAAAAAAGCTTCTACCCTCTCGATGATTTCATGCAGCGATATATGGATTGCGGCTTGCCTGTCTCCCAGCCTCGTCTCCCATTTACTAGGAGGAGTTCTGCCACCACCACCTTTAACAGAGGTACAGTGCCAATCATTGATTTCACGGTTCCATCGAATAGTGAGCCAAGAGGTTTTAATTTCTTCATTCGTTGCACGTCTCAAAACACGTGGCCCGTTGCGGGAAAAATTAATAGCTTCGCTCAAAGCCTTTAATAGGTCCCCCGTTTTCAAAATACGAAGCGATCGAGACCGAGTAAGATCAAGGAATTCACGGACAACTAGAGCTA
>CAZLRN010000332.1:0-5564 GCA_964561715.1 uncultured Spirochaetales bacterium | reverse complement strand
ATCTGAAGGACATAACCGGGCATTCGCCGGATTCTCTACGCCGAATGGGGCAGGTCTTGAAGGTGGCGGTCGAGGTGATCATGCAGGCCGTCGAGGTAGGGCACATAAAATCTGGAGCAACGGCTATCGGAATAGGCGGTACTTCCAGGGGAAGCGATGTCGCGATAGTCGCCAAGGCGGCAGGGCCCGATGAGCTCTCCAGGTTTTGGGTTAGCGAGATCCTCGCCAAGCCGTTATAAGATAAACCATTATAAGATCTGTTTCTCGAGCGGTCCAGGACCTTATTCAATCGAGTCCTGGAAAGAAATCCCGAAGACAGAGCTGCCTCCCTCTTCCTTCAGCAGTCTTTCGAATATCTGACACAGGGCATTCCTCCGAATTGGGAAGGATATAGAGGGCAGCTAGTCTCGCCGACCTACACATAGAATCGTTGACTCACCCCAGCATTTCGGCTAAGCATTGTCCGTAGCGCCCTCTCCTAGGAAAGCTCTCTTAGGAAAGCTCTCTTAGGAAAGAGTAGTCAGAGCAAGCGCATCCAGCCAAGGAGTGATAACATGTCCGTATTGGTTGTCGGTGGAGCCGGCTATATCGGTAGCCATACCGTGAGAGAACTGGTGAAAGCAGGCAGAGAACCTGTCGTCTTCGATGACCTGCGAAAGGGTCATCATGATGCGATAGGAGATGTCCCTTTCGTATCCGGCGATCTGCACGATTCAGAGACCCTCAAAGAGGCAATCATCGAGCACGGGATTAATGGAGTCATCCATTTTGCCGCATTCATAGAGGTCGGCGAATCCATGAGGGACCCGCAGAAGTACTACTGGAACAACGTCGCAGGATCCCTCAACCTTCTTAGGGTGATGCGGGAGACAGGAGTCGGAAGACTCATCTTCTCTTCTACCGCTGCCGTATATGGCGAACCCGAGCAAATTCCGATCTCAGAAGATGCAGCCCTGCAGCCCACGAGCGTCTACGGTCGCACAAAAATGATCGTCGAGCTGGCACTGGCTGACTTCGCAACGGCTTACGGCCTGCGCTACGCGGCTCTTAGATATTTCAACGTGGCTGGGGCCGATCCATCGGGAGATATTGGCGAGGATCACGACCCAGAAACCCATCTCATTCCCCTCATCATAAAAACTCTCATGGGCCAGCGAGAGAAATTCAGCCTCTTTGGAACAGACTACCCTACCCGCGACGGCACCTGCATCAGAGACTATGTGCATGTAACAGACCTAGCCAGAGCTCACCTGCTTGCGCTGGAGTGGCTGGAGAAGAACGATCAGTGCCGCATCTATAATCTGGGCAACGGCGAAGGCTTCTCCAATAGAGAGATTATCGAAACGGCGGAGAGGGTTACGGGGAAAACACTGAAGATGGTAGAAGAAGCCAGACGCCCCGGTGATCCCGCTCAGCTTGTAGCCAGTTCTCAAAAGATCAAGGACGAACTTGGATGGAAGCCGGAGTATAATTCTCTCGATACGATTATCGAAACAGCCTGGCGCTGGCACACCTCCCACCCAACCGGCTACGCCCGGTAGGAGTCCCTGATGGATTTCTACGGGATCGATATGGGAGGAACAAACCTGAGAATCTCGCGGGTTGATCCGCAAACCGGCGCTCTTTTAGGCGTTCCCGGAAATGGTCAGGGAACTGCTTCCGCCGCAAAAGTCGACGGCGCCACATACCCCATGCGAGAGATCACGACAAATCGCGAACTCACCCGCATCGTCTTTTCGCATATTCCCCGTGGCAGCCATGTCGGAATCAGCGCCGCCGGGGACGTTGACGAGGAAAATCTCGTCATCCGCCTTTCGGCCAACTCTCCTATCAGGGGAGAAATTCTGATCGGAAGGCAGCTTCGAGACAAACGGGATTGTGTGGTATACGAAACAAATGATATGAACGCCGCAGTCCAGGCGATAGCCAGGTATGGGCAGGGACGGGAACATGAAAACGTGTTACTGGCTACATACTCTTCAGGGTTCAACTGCGCTTTGACGCGAAAAGGCCGCAACGTCACGATCGCAGAGTTTGGACATATGGTCTACAAACCCGACGGAGATCTGTACTGCGGGTGCGGGGGAAAGGGCCACCTCGAATCATACGTCAGCGGAAACGGCGCTGTCGCTATGGCCAGGCAGTACCTCAGGATTGGTCACGTTGCCAATCATCCCATTCTGGATTCGAGCCTGGCCGACCTTAACAGGTCACTGCCCGCCGAGAAGCGCCTGACAAGAAAGAGCCTGAAGGATCCCGTGATCTATGCCCGGGTCTTGGACGGAGTCTCAGCCAAACACGTGTATACGGCCTACGCCCGTCATCCCAAGAGCCAGCCACAGAGAGATATCCGGGAAACACAGATTGCAGCCATCGCCGATTCGTTTGGAAAAATGAACTCTGCGTATCATCCCCTCGACATTATTGTTCTCATGGGAAGCCAGACCATTGATTGGCAGACGCTCTTCGAGCCCGCCATTAAGCTGTACCGCTCTGGAAACAGAGGCTTTCAGATTCCCAGCTTTCCCAAACCGCCCATCGTCAGGGCGGCAGTCAAAGAAATCGGCATCGTAGGCGCCGTGGCCTATTTTCTGAGCCGAATCTCTTAGGCACCAATCTCCCGAAGGTCATTTATTGCTTTTCATTCGTTTTATTATCTTGATAATTATAGCCTTGTGTAGATTTTCCTGGGCAGTACACAGACGTTGCTTTACAAGTCAACGGCGATTTTTCGTATAGATTTTTAGGTGATTGAACAGGCAGCCAATAGCACACCCATTTTTTTGTTGACACCTGCAAGCTAACGAGATTTAATATGAGGCCCCGGGGGATAACATACATGTCAGATTTCTCATCTCAGCCGAAAGTGGATCCTTTACCAAGGGATGGAGAAGAACTGATCAATCGATATGAACAGCTCTACACAGCCTCAGTTTACGATGTGCTCATGATGGAGCACAAAATCTTCGGCGTGCTGCCTTCCAATTTAAAACCGCTGTCCGATGGTATGAGGGTATGCGGAACCGCATTTACAGTAAAGGGCATGCCTGACTGCAGGACCTCAGAAGAAAAAATGAGAACGGACGAACACGATCGACGGGCCAGGATGATGGAGGAAATGCCGAAGAACAGCGTGGTCGTCTGGGATACGAGTAACGATGTGGATAACGCTCAATTCGGGGAAATGATGACAGCGGCTTCCATGATGAGGGGCTCCAAGGGAGCTGTCGTTGACGGAGGCATTCGCGACACCGAGCGCATTCTGGAGACCGCCTACCAGATATGGTCCCGCTACCGTACCCCCGCCTCAATGTATGCCCGTCACGAGATTGTCGATTGGCAAATTCCGATCAAAATTGGGCAGGTTACGATCAATCCAGGTGATATCGTTTTCGCTGATATGGATGGAATAATCGTCGTTCCGCGAAATCTCGCCTCTGAGATACTGTTGAAAGCCGAAGAAATAATAAAGACGGAGCGGGGATGGCGCGAAGTGATCGCCTCAGGGATAGATCCATCAGAGTATGTCAGGAAAGGCGGCAAGTTCTAGCTCTCGCCTATGCGCTCCTCATCAACGCTCGGCATTAATCATAGAACTCCGGTCTTCTGTCGGTGAGAAGGTGATTGAAGGGATTGATGTTTTTCTCCCTCGCCTCTGACACATCGATCTCGACGGTATCCCGGTGTACAGAATCTTTCGGCGCCGAGGAGAGGACCTTGCCCCTCGTGGAGGTGATCTGACTTGCACCGGTAAAGGTGAAGTCATCCACTCCCCTCTTCTCCCTGCCGATTCGGTTAGCCGTCACGGCATAGATCCTGTTTTCGATACACCGCGTTTTCATGGCTTCCTGGCAGTAGGGCAGAACCAGGTTTACCGGGTGGGCAATCACCTCGGCCCCGCGCAGGGCCAGCGTTCTTGCCGCCTCTGGAAAGATCCAATCAAAGCAGATCATAATGCCCACCTTTGTGTCCTTTACATCGTGCACCTCGAATGGCTTGTTGCCCGGTGAGAACCACTGCTTTTCTCTATTGAAGAGATGGATCTTTCGGTAACTCCCTACTATTCCATCGCCGTTGACCATCAGGGAGGAATTGAAGTACCTCCCGCTCTCCCTCTCGGCGAAACCCGCTACAACAGCACCATCGATTCGTTGCGCGATCTGAACGAGGAACTGGGAGGTTTCACCTTCTACCTCCTCAGCAAGCATTTCGACCTCGCTGTGGGAGGCAAAGGTGTAGCCGGTGGCAAAGAGCTCCGGAAGAACGATCAGGTCTGCCCTCACACCTTCCAGATGCTTTTCGACCTCCCTGAAGTTGGTGTCTTTCTCACCAAATACGGGTGATGTCTGAAGGTATCCTACTCGCACGAAGATTATTTCTTGAGGCTGAGCCCGTTTATCTTCTCGTAGAACAGGGCCAGAGCTCCGTGATCTTCTTCGGTCTTGTCTTCGGCCAACAGCGATTGCATCATTTCCATGACCGTCGATGAGAGAGGCATCGCTGCGTGGACGGCACGACTGGTTTCGAGGGCGTTGGTGAGATCCTTGACGTGCAGCTTCATCTTGAAGCCCGGATCGTACCTCGCCTCGAACATTCTCGGTGCCTTGTCCACCAGACATTGACTCCCTGCCAGTCCTCCCTTAATAGCGTTGAGGATCCTTTCGGGGTCCACGCCGGCCTTTTTGCCGAGCATCAAACCCTCGGCCACGACCGCGATGTTGACAGCCACGATGACCTGGTTGACCAGCTTCGTGGTCTCTCCGGCTCCAATATCCCCTACGAGGGTTACGCTGCCTCCCATGACATCTAGGATCTCCTTGCACTCATCGAATACGGCCTGTTTGCCGCCCACCATAAAGGCCAGCGTTCCGGATTCGGCCTTCTCCTGACCTCCGCTAACCGGTGCATCGAGCATCTCGACACCTTTGGCTGCCAACTCCTTAGCTACTTTTTGGGAGACCAGGGGGGCGATAGAACTCATATCGATCAGGATCTGGCCCTTTTTGACTGACTCGATCACGCCACCCTCTCCGAGCACGACCGCTTCGACATCCGGAGAGTTGGGTAGCATAGTCACTATGATATCGCAGTTCTCCGTCACCTCTTTGATCGAGCTCGCCTCTTCAGCTCCGGCATCGACAACGATTTTCAGAGCAGCCTTATCAATATCAAAGGCGATCATCTTGTATCCCGCCTTGATCAGATTCCTGGCCATTGGGTTTCCCATAATGCCAACACCGATAAAACCAATCTTTTTCATCTCTCATCTCTCCTTAAAAAACCTTAGTTCGCGATATGCAATTATGAAGCAAAATCTTGTTTTTTCAACAAGATTTTGCGAAGTAATTGCCACAAGCTTGTTCCTCAAGCAGCTTGCTCCGCAAGCAGCTTGCGGAGCAAGTAGTTGGCATGCACTATAGAAAATAGGCTAAATTGTTTGGGTTGTGGGCGCAGCCAACGATAGGAGCCATTATACATGAATGGGCTCGGCTGTTGAAGAGGAGTGGGCTGCCCATAAGAATGGGCCTGGCATCGGAATGCTGTGCCCATAAGAATGGGCCTGG
>CAZLRN010000331.1:0-5588 GCA_964561715.1 uncultured Spirochaetales bacterium | reverse complement strand
ATCAGCGCCGATACGCTCTGATTCCCCAAAACCGCTGAACTTTTTTCATTCTGCCAACTCTCTGTAGACCGAGAGATAGGATTCAGCGTTTTTGTCCCAGGTGAACTCTCTTGCCCGCTCGATGCCCTTTGACTCAAGCTCCCTCCTAAGGCCTTCGTCATCGAGAATTCGCCCCATTGCCGAAGAGATGGATTGAACATCCGTTGGATCGACAAGGAGTGCCGCTCCGCCAGCAACCTCCGGAAGCGCGCTCGAGTTAGAAGTCACAGCCGGCACCCCGACCTTCATGGCCTCGAGCACAGGTATGCCAAATCCTTCGTAGAGAGAGGGATAGACGAGCATATCGGACATTCTGAAGAGAGAATCCAACTCCTTCTCGGAAATAAACTCTGTGAACACGACGCGTTCCGTGAGACCTGTCCTGCGGATGGTACGATCGCAGAGCCGCCTCATTCTTGCCTGGTAGGGCGCACCGCTGGCCTTGCCGGTGATAACCAGTTTGCCCCTGTAATCATGAGACTCTATCAATTCGGCATAGGCCTGAACCAGTCGAGGAATATTCTTCCTCTCGTGAATGCCACCGACGTTCAGCAAAAAGCCCTTATCGAGACCCCACCTTTCCCGCAGCTGCTCTTCCATCTTTTTATCGGGGGGGTGAGGCTCACGCAACCCGTTGTAAATGACCCGAATCTTCTCAGCTGGAATATCCAACTTGACAGCGATATCGTTTTTTGAGAACTCGGACACAGTGGCGACAATATCGTTCAGATGGCCGGCACGACGTATGCTGGGACGATACTTGAACAGGTTTGTATAGAGGCTCTGCGCCTCTCGAAAGGTAAAGGGGATGACATCGTGAATCGTTAAAACGCAGGGCGCCTTTTTTGCGGAGGGGAAGCTCCAATTGTAGGGGAAATGAATCGCGTCGACTGACTCTTCCTCTGCAATATCCTGTATGGCTGTAGAATCGAGGAGAGAGTTGCGCCTCGATATAATGTGGGTCGTCACGTCGAGGGGCACGATTTTAAGATTGGCGAATCCGTTAAAAAGCTTGCCGGTTTCGCTCAGCCGATTTTTTTTACAGAGCATGACGACGGGATGGCCATGCTCGGTCAGATACTTGGTAATTTGAAATACTCCCTGCTCGACGCCGCCCACCACCCCGTCGTATTTACGAAAATCCATCACGATCTTCATCAACCCCTCTCCTCAAAAGCTGGCCAAGAGGCTCTCAACGTCGGTGATCGCCACGCCCACCGAGTCGTCGGCAGCGCCGTAGTACACGTACAGCTTGCCGTCGATTTCCACCATACCGTTGGTGAAGACAACGTTGCCGAAAAACCCGTCGGTCTCGAAACTCTCCGTCGGCGTCAGTAGGGGAGTGGTGGCGCGTTTGAGCACCTTAGACGGATCTTTGAGATCCAGAAGAATGCAGAAGAGAGAATAGACGGATTGCTCTCCCTTGCCGTGATAGATGGAGAGCCAGCCCTCTGGAGTTTTGAGGGGCGGCGCTCCGCCGCCGATTTTAACAGCCTCCCACTTCGTCTCCCTCGGGCGGGCCAGGCACATGTGGTTGCCCCAATGGATGAGGTCGGGTGATTCGCTGTACCAGATGGAAGCCTTGCCGAAACCCGAGTTGTTGGGCCGGTGCAGGGCGATGTACTTTCCCCCAACCTTTTCAGGGAAAAGAGCGACATCCTTATTTTCCGGGTGAAAGATCACACCAATTCTCTCAACGCTTTTAAAATCCTCTGTCTTTGCGAGCATCGTGCACCAGGAATCTTCAGAGATTATGGTGAAGTTGATGAAGTAGCTCCCTTCGATCAGCGTGACGCGGGCATCTTCGCATCCGTATTTCTCGGCTTCGTCGACAGGAAAAATGAACGGACTCTCGTCGACTGAAAAGTGGAGGCCATCCCTGCTTCGGGCAATTCTGATGTGACTCAGGGTCGACAGGTAATCGACGCCTCCGTAAACCATGCCGCGAGTATCCTTGAGAGAGAGCTGCGGATCATCACGACTGATCTCAAGAATATCAGGATAGGAGCCCGATTCGGCAAATCGGTAAACCGGGGTCCGAACGACTCCCTCCCTCTGTTCGCAGCTCTCCGCAACCCTCAGCAGCAACAGCACCTCATCCCCGAAGCGCGCTGCGCCGGGATTGAAAGCCCCTTTTACTATATAGCCATCTCGAGACGGTTTGACGTCGGAGGCCTTGATAATCGGATTGCCTTCATACTTTTCGATCATGATCCGCTCCGAATCAAAATGTAGCGGACACATGCCCAGGTGTCAAACCGCAAAACGCGGATAAGATAACTCTAATGTATTTATTCTCTTGAAATTCGCCAGGCGAGTGTTATACTTAAAGCGAATGAACGCATCCACTCTGAAGACTCCCGAGCAGAGGCAGCCTGGCAGCCAGAGGCAAAGCAGCAATCTCTATACCCACATCGTGGACAAGACCTCTGATGGGGTTATGCACCTGGATCCTGCCGGCCGCATACTCGCCGTCAACAGCGGCTTCGAAGTCCTGCTGGGATACGAGCGCTCAGAAGTGCATGGTCGACCCTTCAACGAATTACTGGCCCCTGACCAACGTGACCGTTTCCAAGAGGCCATGCAGCAATCAAAGGGTAAACAGGCAACTCAAGCCACATCTCCAACCAAATCGATCACCGTAACAGGGCATCATAGAGACGGCCGAGCGCTTTCTCTGTCCCTATCGCTCTTTGGCTACCAGAGAGAGGGAAAAAAGAGATTTGTCGCCATCATCAGGGATATCAGTCACCTCGAGAGACTGACCCAAGAGTTGGCGGCGGCAAAAGACAGCTACTGGGCCCTCTCTGAAACCTCAACGGATGCGATACTCCAGATAAACGAAGAGTTTAAAATCATCTACGCCAACGCCGCTGCAGAGTCGATCTTCGAGTACGCGAGTGACGAGATAACCAATAAAAAATTCGATTTACTCTTCCCGCCCTCCATATACGATCGCTACGATGAGCAGTTCCGAAAATACTTCATCATCGATGACCGCCACAGAGACGTGTCAAAGCTGAGCAACACGATCGAGGTACTGGGCAAAAAAAAATCCAATGAAATCATTCCGCTCGAAATCTCTTTCGGTAACTCCCGAGACGTCAACGGCGAGCGGCTGTTGACCTGTATTATCCGCGATATAACAGAGAGGAAAAAAATTGAGCGAAAGCTCAGGTATCTGGCTTATCACGATAAGCTCACAGACTTGGGCAACCGTGACCTCTTCTATCTCACCATCGGGAATTTCCTGACCGAGGTGCAGCGCTACAAGGAGCTCAAGGGAGCCCTGCTCTTTTTGGATCTCGATGGATTCAAGAAGGTCAATGATACTCTCGGCCACGACGTCGGTGACAAGATCCTCTGCGAATGCGCCAGACGCCTTAACGGCTGCCTGAGGGAGAGTGATCACATCTACCGCATCAGCAGAGAGCCCGAGCCGGGGGAGGTCACCCGCGAGGACCTCTTCCGTTTCGGCGGCGATGAGTTTGTGATTCTGCTCACTCATCTGAAGCAATCCACCGATGCGGCGATAGTGGCTCAAAAAATCATCAACTCTATAAGGAAACCTTACGAATTTGGAGAAGTCTCCAGCAGCTCGAAAATCATGATGGGAGTCAGCGTCGGCATCGCCATTATTCCTGAAAACGGAGTTGATGCTCCCAACCTCATCCGCAGCGCAGACGTCGCCATGTACAAGGCGAAGGAAGTCAAAAACTGCTATGTCTACTTCAGCGAAGAGATAAACGACAAAGCCAACGAGCGGCTCTTTATCGAAGCCGGAATCCGTACTGCCCTGGAAAAGAAGCTCTTCCAACTCCACTATCAACCCCTCGTGGATGTCGAAGGCAATATAAAAGGGGTGGAAGCACTATTGAGGTGGGAGGATCCTCAGAAAGGGGAAATTCCCCCCGGACGCTTTATTCCCATCGCCGAAGAGACAGGATTGATCATACCCCTCGGCGACTGGGTGCTGGAAACAGCCTGTACTAATCTCCACTACTGGAACGCCCACGGCAGCCCTGACCTGTATGTTTCAGTCAATTTGTCGGTGAAGCAATTCAATCAGATCAACATCGTCGACAAGCTATGCAAAACCGTCGAAAGAACAGGCATTGATCCCAAGAATCTGAAGATCGAGATTACTGAGAGCAGTATCGTAAAAAATCCTTCCGAAGCAAGGGAAAAGATCGAAGAGATCAAACGGAGAAACAGGGGAATCAGAATCGCCATCGATGATTTCGGAACCGGCTACTCCTCCCTCAGCTACCTCTCGGAATTTCCCGTGGATACGCTCAAAATCGATCAGACCTTCGTCATCAATCTCGATAAGCAGAAGAATACAAAGATCATCAACACGATCATCGCCCTGGCTCACAGCCTGAACATGGAGGTTATCGCCGAAGGGGTAGAGACAAAAGACCAGTTTTCGTACCTTACCTCTAAAAAATGCCAGACCTTTCAGGGATTCTACTTCGGTAAGGCGGTTCCGTCAGAAAAGATAACCGAGCTCCTGAAGAAGAGCCCTATCCTCTAATTCACTTTCTGCTAACTATATACACCTCGACACGATTCCTGCCGTTGTTCTTCGCCTTGTACATGGCATAGTCAGCTTCTTTGATCAATTGCTCCATGTCCTGGGAGCCTTCAGCAACTTCGGCCACTCCGAAGCTCATCGTAATCTGCAGATCGTTTCCCTCCATATGATAGGCGCTGCTTTCGATCAGCTTTCGCATCTTTTCCGCCGCCACAGCAGCCCCGTCGAGTCCGGTTTCGGGCAGGATCACCACAAACTCCTCCCCTCCGTAGCGAGCAACGATATCCGACTTCCTCAATCTCGAAACCACGTGCAGCTCATCTATCGCCCCTCTGAGTATCTGTGCCGTCCGCCTGAGAACCTCATCGCCGACCTTGTGTCCGTACTCGTCATTAACCCTCTTGAAATGATCGATATCGCAGAATATCAACGAAAGGTGGATGGCATGCCTCGTGGCGCGGCTGACTTCTTCGGCCAGCCTTGTCTTGAAGTATCTCTGATTGTACAGGCCGGTCAGCGGATCGGTTAAACTCAACTCCCTGTACCGATCGATCTCCCTTATGAGAGCATCGAGTCTCTCATCCGTGCTGAGTTCCAGAATCTCATTCAAGGACGCGATCCTTTTCTGGGCATCCAGAAAAGCCGCTTCCAGCTTGTTCTGATGGTAGTGAATCAGATCCCTCATAGAGACAACCCCGGCGATAGAACCCTGATTCATTATGGGAATGTGCCGAATGTTGTGAGACTTCATTTTGGTGTAGACGACGTTGTAGTCCTCGTCTATCCGGGCGCAAACAGGATTTTTGGTCATAAAACCTTCGATAGGATCGGTGAGAATCTTGTCTATCGCTTGGGAGTTCAATTCTGAAAAGAGATTGAGCAGATCTCGCTCGGAGAAGATGCCGACGAGTTTTTCCTCCCTCGTCACTAGAATAGCGCCGATTCTGTTGCGAGCCATCCTCTCAAGCGTGCTGGCTAGACTGACGCCGCTGTCCACGGAAATCGGTTTGTC
>CAZLRN010000330.1:0-5590 GCA_964561715.1 uncultured Spirochaetales bacterium | reverse complement strand
AGCTGCCATTGGGGATGCGGCGTATCGCCGCCCTGGCCATTCTGTCCCCCTGTTCAAGGATTTCCTTGATGCAGGCAAGGGTCACATCCAGATCATAGGTGTCGATGATATCACAGAAGCGTTCGCTCGCTTTTCGTACACCGGCGATCATGGCGCGCACGTCGCCCAGGACAGAGTCAGGAACGCGGGTGTTGGCCCGGATCAGGCGGAAGACATCCTCATTCGGCTTACCTTCCACCATGAGTTTGACCGGAGGCATACGAAACCCTTCCTGATAGACTTCAACCGTGTTGGAGTACCAACCTCCCGGGTAGATGCCTCCCATGTCAACCGTGTGTCCGCGGAAGGCGGCCCAGCCTCTGATTTCGCCCTCGTAGAATGCAGGGCAGAGCACGGTGAGGTCCGGGCAATGGGTGCCGCCTCCGTTGTAAGGGTCATTGCACAGGATGACGTCCCCCGGATTCAATTTTTCCCGTCCGATTGTTTTGTATGCGGCTTCAACCGCAAAATCCAGATTGGCCAGGAAGATGGGCAGTCCCGGGGTTTCTGCAATCAGGTTGGCTTCGCTGTCCAGGATTCCACAGCTGAAGTCCACGACTTCGTAGAGAATCGGGCTGTAAGCGGCCCGCTCGATGGTCCTGCGGATGTCACGGCTCGCCGCGATCAGGCGATTGCGGATAACCTCTAAGGTAATGGGATCGACCTTCATGGCTACTCCTGATCCAGCTCGATAATGAGGTTGCCGTAGCGGTCAACGCGACAGCTCTGGCCTGTTTCCACCACTGTCGTGGCTGTGGCCTCTTCGATCAGAGCCGGTCCCCAAAAGGTGTTTCCTGAAAGCAGGTTCTCCCGCCTGAAAATGCTGAACTCCTCATGCCTTCCGTTTCCGACATAGACCTCTCTCTTTCCCATCCTGGCTTCCTGGGCGGGAACCTTTGAGCCTGAGGGGATCAATTCCAGAGCAGGCTTGTTGACTGTGGCCATGCTCGTTAGCTTGATAGAGACTATCTCTTTCGGCTCTTCCGGGGCGTTGTGCCCGTATACCTTAAGGTGAAGCTCGTCAAAGCGCTTCTCCAGCTCCGCCTTATCGGCATCCTCCAGTTTGGCTGGAGCCGAAACGCTCAGTGTATGTTCCTGTCCCGAATATCTTAGATCCATTTCATATGAGAGGACAATACTCTTCTCGTCGATATCCTCCAGTGCAAAGAGCTCCTTCACACGAGCTTCCAATTCCCTGAATATCCCATTGATCGCTGCTACCTCGGCATCGTTCACGGGCTTGATGTAAGTTTGTCCGATATCGTGCCTGAGATCGGCCATCAGCATTCCCCAGGCTGAGAACACGCCGGGAAAAGGCGGCACGATCACAGTGGGAATGTTCAGCTCCCTGGCAATGGCCACAGCATGGATAGGCCCGGCTCCGCCGAATGCCACAATTACGAACTGCCTCGGATCGTATCCCCGTTTGACTGTCATCGACTGCAGCAGTCCGGCCATGTTGATGTTGACGATTTTGACAATTCCCAATGCCGCCTCAGCTATATCGAAGCCGAAGTAGTCAGCTATTTTTTGTATAGCCTTGCGGCCCTGCTCAGGCGATATCTCCATCCTCCCCCCTAGAAAGTATTCCGGATCGAGTACGGCGAGCTGCAGATTCGCGTCTGTAACCGTAGGTTCGGTTCCGCCGCGCAGGTAGCAGGCCGGGCCTGGTTCGGCGCCGGCGCTCTTCGGTCCGACGTGCAACGCTCCGGCATCGTCGATCCAGGCGATGCTGCCTCCACCGGCGCCTATCTCGCGCATATCGACCACGGGCAGCAGGATGGGCCGTCCCTCCACTGAGTATTGATCGGCGGTCTCCGGCATTCCTCCTGTAACAATGGAGGCTTTGGCCGTTGTACCTCCCATGTCATAGGTGATCACATTGTCGTATCCGATCATGCCGGCCAGCTGCGCTCCCCCTATGGCCCCCGCTGCAGGACCAGATTCCACCATGGCAATCGGTATGTCCCTGGCGACCGCCGAGGTCATGATGCCGCCGTTGGACTGCATGATCTGCAGGACATTCTTGAAATGGCGCTCTGCTGTCTCGGCTTCGAGGTTCTGTAGGTATCCTTTGACCAGCGGCATCACGTACGCATTCTGCACGGTGGTGCTGGTTCGTTCGTATTCATAGTAACGCCTGGTGACGTTGTGGGAGAGAGAAACCGTTGCCTCAGGATAGTGCTCGCTCAGATACGCACCAATATCCTGCTCATGCTTGGGATTTGCATAAGAGTTGATAAGACAGACTGCCACCGACTCGATCTTCTCTCTGCGCAACTGCTCGATAATCGCGGAGAGGTTAGCGGTTTTCAGGGCGATCAAAATCTCCCCATCTGCGGCGATCCTCTCTTCAATCTCGCGACAGAGGTATCTGGGCACCAGAGACCTTGGTTTTCTGTAAAGGGCGTCGTACATCTCCGTGCGGTTGCTTCGCCCAATCTCCAGCACATCTCTGAAGCCCTTGGTGGTGATCAGAGCCGTCTTCGCGCCCTTGCCTTCGATCAGGGCATTGATCACGACAGTGGTTCCATGGACGAGGAAGGAGACTTGGTCCAGGGGAGCCTCTAGTCTCTCCATGCATTGGATCGTACCGATGGAGGGATCCTTCGGTGTGGAAGATACCTTGCTGAGGCGGATCTTTCCGGAGGTCTCATCGAGAATCACTCCATCCGTGAACGTTCCCCCTACATCGGTGCTCAATCTATACATCTATAACCCCTCGAGCTATGTGTGCATGCCGTGCTCCGAGACGAATGATAGTCCAGTTTATCATTAATGATAGTTGAATTTATGATTCAGCAGGGGGAGGTGGAAGAAAAAATGGCGGCCCCGCTTCTTTTTGCTTGACATTTTTATTTAACAATGTTATTTTAACTATGTTACTTTCAATGATCGATCGTTCGATAGATAATTCTAAAGGAAGGACAGAGCTATGACCCGCCAGGCCAATCCCGAGCTTCCTCAGATGATCCTCGAAGAAGCCGAGCGAAATGTCGTTGCGGAGGGACACGAGGCCCTCAACATGCGCGACCTGGCAGCGCGAATCGGAGTCAGCGCCACGACCATCTATCATTATTTCGAAAACAAGGAGGCGCTCCTTCTGCAGGTCAAGGTGAAAGCAGTAGAGAAGCTGAATGCCCGCATTCGCGCACTCGATTCGGCGGCCGATCCAATGGAGGCGATCCATCTGCTGGGAAGGGAATACATTGCCTTTGCAGAGGAAAATTCCAATCTCTATCGCCTGCTCTTCGAAACCCCCGTCGGGTCAACGCCCCTCGGCGAGCCCGAGCACCCCATCCTCTACTATACCTATACCGTTGCCCGGCGCATTCTGGAGAGGATGGCGGCGGAAAGAGGCTATCCCTACGATCCCCGCTACGGAGCGATGATGGGTTGGACCATGCTTCACGGTTACTGCTCGCTCATCATTTCAGGGAACCTGCAGCTGGCCGAAGGAATCAGCCGGGATGAGCTGAGGGAGCTCTTTTTGAGTTTCTACACCGGAGGCGGCGGAGGGCGTATGAGCCGGAAGTGACAGGCGGCTTGACCATCGCCTCTTTTTTTGCAGAAAGTTTAACAATGTTACTTTAACATTGTTAAACTAACTATAAGAAACCTCTACGAGGAGAGAAACATGAAGATCATCGTTTTAAACGGAAGTCCCAAGGGACCGAACAGCGTCACAATGCAGTACGTCGAGTACATCAAGCGGAGGTACTCCGAACACCGGTTCGAAGTCTTTCACGTAGCCCAGAGGATCAAAAGCATCGAGAAGCGTGCGGAGCGACTCCAGGAGATCCTCGAAGCAGTGCGGTCCGCAGAGGGCGTTCTGTGGGCCTTTCCACTGTACATCCTTCTGGTCCACGCCAGCTACAAGCGCTTCATCGAGCTGATCTGGGGGACAAAAGAGGGAGAGGCCTTTCGCGGAAAGTACGCGGCGGCTCTCTCCACTTCCATCAACTACTTCGACAACACGGCGCATTCGTACATCCATTCGATCTGCGATGACCTGGGAATGCAGTACAGCGGCTTTTTCTCAGCCAACATGCACGACCTCATGAAGCCCGAGAGGCGCCGGAAGCTCGAGCTCTTCGCTACGGACTTTCTCTACGGTATCGAGAACAGGGTGAGCTATCCCCGAAGCTACGGTCCCCTCACCTATCAGCAGACGGTTCCGAGCGCCACAGAGGCTCCCCGCCGCGTCCCGACCGGGGGGAAAAGGATCGTCATTCTCACCGACCTGAGGCCCGATCAGAAAAACCTGTCAGCCATGGTACAGAGGTTGAGGAATAATCTGGACGGTGAGGTGACGGTCCGGAACCTCTTTGATCTGGACATCAAGGGAGGGTGTCTGGGATGCCTCGAATGCGGATTCGACAACCAGTGCGCCTATATGGCCAAAGACGGGTACATCGATTTCTACAACAACACCCTCAGAGCGGCGGACATCATCGTGTTCGCCGGAGCCATCGTTGACCGTCAGCTGTCGTGGAAATGGAGGCAGTTCTTCGACCGCAGCTTCTTCAACTGCCACACTCCGTCGCTTGTGGGAAAACAGATAGCCTTCCTGGCGAGCGGCCCCCTGAGCCAGCTGCCGGAGCTTCGTACCGTCTACGAAGCGTGGGTGGAGCTCCAGGGATCGAACCTCGTGGCCTTCGCATCGGACGTGGCGGAAAGCCCGGCCGCCCTCGGGGCGACTCTCGATAGCCTGGCCGAGCGGCTCGTGCGGCTTTCCGAAGCCGAATACATCAAGCCCCGGACGTTTCTCGGAATAGCGGGTATGAAGATCTTTCGGGACGATGTATGGGGGGGACTGCGCATCGTATTCCGCGCCGACCACAAGGCCTACAAACGACTGGGAATCTACGACTTTCCCCAGAGAAACATCCTCAGGATGATTCTCGTCCGATTAGGGTGGTTCGTTACGGGCCTGCCGTTCATCCGCAAGCGCTTCCCCAGGATGATCAAGGATCAAATGACGAGGCCATATCAAAGAATACTGCAGAAGGCTTGACTGCGCGTTGCTTCTCGTTGGTTTTGGGGCAGGAGCCAGGACGGGATCAGGACTATCCCAGTCCTCGTTTTGGCAGCAGCCCGTGGTATCGCTTGACCATTCCATTGCAGGCATTCTTCAGATTATTTCGTTCCCATGATAAGCTGAGCCATTTCCGATCGAAGGAGCCAAATGTGTCTGTTATAGACGAGAGAGACAGATCCTACTTTCCACCCCCGGAATCCCAGGGTTGATGGCGTCGTCTCGCCGATGCCGCTGATATTGAGGATCTCACCTCCGAAGCCTCTCAGCACCTGCAAGAGCTCCCGGTAGTCTTTCAGATTATCCTCAATCCTCAAGCACTTGACTTCCATCCCCCGCTCGTTAACAATCGAAACATCGTGGTGATCGGAAGCCCAGTCTATGCCGCAGGTGTACTTCATTCTCAAACTCCTCATTCACAAGATTATCAGCAGCTCTGCTTCCATAACCCCTTATCGTTCCTCGAAGGAATGCATACTATCGATGGTAAGCAGTCATCCTGCCTGGAATGTC
>CAZLRN010000329.1:0-5605 GCA_964561715.1 uncultured Spirochaetales bacterium | reverse complement strand
AGCCGAAGCCGCCCGATGCGCGGAGAAGTTTGCCCGCGAGGGGGTCGGGGTGTCTCTCACAGTCACGCCCTGCTGGTGTTACGGTGCGGAAACCATGGACATGGATCCGCTGATTCCCAAAGCGGTCTGGGGTTTCAACGGCACCGAAAGACCGGGTGCCGTTTATCTGGCTGCAGTGTTGGCAGGTCACAACCAGAAGGGTCTTCCGGCCTTTGGAATATACGGCCGGGATGTGCAGGATGCCGGTGACACGAGCATTCCCGAAGATGTGCAGCAGAAGCTTCTTCAATTCGCCAAAGCGGGTCTGGCGGTGGCGACTATGCGGGGCAAGAGCTATCTCGCCGTCGGAGGCGTCTCCATGGGCATCGCCGGCTCGATCGTGGATCCGGGTTTTCTCGAGCAGTACCTCGGATTGCGCTACGAGATGGTAGACTCGACTGAGGTGATGCGCCGCATCGATCAGAAGATCTACGACCAGGCTGAATTCGATAAGGCCCTCGACTGGGTCAAAGAGAGCTGCCAGGAGGGGCCTGATTACAATCCCGAAAAGATGAGTCGTGAGAAAAAGGATCGAGATTGGGAGTTCGTGGTAAAGATGGCGATGGCCGTCAGAGATATGATGGTAGGCAATCCCAAGCTCGCCGATATCGGATTCGGAGAGGAAGCCCTGGGGCATAATGCCATAGCGTCGGGATTTCAGGGGCAGAGGCAGTGGACGGACATCTATCCCAACGGGGATTTTCTCGAGACTATTCTGAACACCTCCTTTGATTGGAACGGCATTCGCCAGCCTTTTATCGCGGCAACGGAAAACGACTACCTAAACGGCATCTCGATGCTTTTCGGCCATCTGCTTGCCGACACCGCCCAGATCTTCTCGGATGTAAGGACCTACTGGAGTCCCGATGCCATCAAAAGGGTGACCGGCATGGCACTTCCGAAAGAGGCGGAGGGAGGGCTCATCCATCTGATCAACTCCGGCTCGACGACTTTGGATGGAACGGGGCAGCAGTCCATAGACGGCAAGCCGGCTATGAAGCCCTACTGGGACATTACCGAAGAGGAAGTGCAAAAGTGCCTGAAGGCGACTCACTTCTGTCCAGCTGTGCTAGAGTATTTCAGGGGCGGGGGCTTTTCGACAGAGTTTGAAACCCGGGGCGGAATGCCTGTAACGATGTCTCGTCTCAATCTCATAAGCGGGATCGGCCCCGTGTTGCAGATCGCCGAAGGATACACGGTAGAGTTGAAGGAGCAGATCGGGTCTCCGCTCATGGAAAGGACAAACCCCTCATGGCCCACAACGTGGTTTGTACCCAATCTGACAGGCCAGCATCCCTTCAATGACGTTTACTCCGTCATGAACAACTGGGGCGCCAATCACGGCGCGATCAGCTATGGACACATCGGCTCGCAGCTCATCACTCTGGCCTCGATGCTTCGGATTCCCGTAGGTATGCACAACGTTCCGAACAAGAAGATCTTCAGGCCCAGCGCGTGGACTCATTTTGGTGCTATGGATCTGCAGGGCGCCGATTTCAGGGCCTGCGCCAATTTTGGGCCCCTCTACGGTTAAGACCGAAACGACCGATCAATTGATCGATTTTTTCGGATACGGCTGGCGGTTGATTATAATGTAGGTGAGAATGCGGTTGAGCTGATCGTGCTTGACGCCCTTTTCGACACACTTCCGCACAACCGATGTGATCGATCCTTCGACAAAATGGAATCTTCGCTCCAGATCGGCTGCTAACTCCATTTCTTTCATGCGTGTTCCCCTCCTGATTGGGCGATATGCCGGTTCTGCCGGCAATCTGAACTCTGCTCAGATTATCGGCATAGAGAACGTCAGATCGAAGCTCAATCGGGATCGAAAAGTATTGACAGCCGAGGGAAAATTACCGAAACTCGAATACAAATGAAATTATCGCAATCTGAAAGAGAAAGGGAAATTCTCAACTTTCTGACAACGGATCCTTCCCTGTCTGTCACAAAAATCAGCGAGTTGCTGGGAGTCTCATCTGTAACCATCCGAAGCGATCTGGGAAGTCTCGAAACCCAGGGCTTTATCATCCGAAGCCGTGGGGGTGCAAGCCCTGCTTTTCATCCTGAGATTCTACGCCGCCAAAAAACCCAGGTCGAAGTGAAAAACCAGATCGCCCGCAAGGCGGCGTCTTTAGTAAGCGATGGGGACACGATCATGATCGAAGCCGGAACGACGACCGCTCTGATTGCTAAGTACCTGACGGGCAAACGAAACATACGAATTGTGACAAACTCGACTTTGATTATTCCCTACGCCAGGAGCAATCCTGGAATACACCTCTCCGTAGTGGGTGGAACCTTTAGACCGGAAACCGAAGCCCTTGTCGGACCGATGGCACTGAGCGGACTGGAGAGCTTCTTTGTGAAGACAGCGTTCGTAGGAACGGACGGATTTACCCTGGAAAACGGAATGTCCAGTCACTTTCCAGAAGCGGCGGCTGTCCTCAAAAGAGTGGTGGAGCGGGCCGAAACAGCGGTGCTAGTGGCGGATTCCTCGAAATACGGCAATACCGGTTTTGTGAGCATCATGCCTCTAACCGCGGTCGCAAAGATCGTTACAGATCGGAAGTTGCCGCAAGCAGCGGCGGAGCGAATAAGGCGGCAGGGAGTCGAGCTCGTTTTTGCCTAGGGGGAAGGGGGCTGAATTTTTTCCCGTGCACCTTGACAGCTTTATGCTATTATATTAAAGTAATATGTAAGTCAAGAGATAGTATTTAAATAAAAAAAGAAAGTAAAATGAAAGATTTACAAAAAAATATCTCCTTCAACGTCGGCAAAATTCCAATCTGGTTGGCGAGGAGCTACGGAGGTGGGAAGTGGCAGTTCCGGTTTTGATGCCGAGGCAGGGCATTACGGTCGAGTCGTGCATCATTTTGGAGTGGAAGAAAGAGAAGGGCGATTCAGTCTCATCGGGCGAAGTACTCTGTGTCGTAGAGACGGACAAGGCGTCGTTCGAGGTCGAATCGCCGGCTGACGGCACGGTACTTGAACTATTCTTTGAAGAGGGGGACGACGTTCCCGTGCTGACGAACATTGCGGCGATTGGCGCCGAGGGGGAGCCTTACGAGGATCTCCGTCCAGGAGAGGAACAGCAGACTGCTGCGAGCCAGACCGCTGCAAGCCAAACTGCGGAGCCTGAGGGCAAACCCAAGCGCAAGACCTCTTCTGCCCGAGCCAGAAAACTGGCTGCATCCAAAGGGCTGTCCCTTTCGGAGATCAATGGGACCGGACCCGGGGGGAGAATCATCGAACGGGATGTGGAGCGAACGCTGCAGGAGCGGGAACCGCTGAGCCCGGCTGCGATGGAAAAAGTTCAGGTCGGCGGAGGAATCGCGCCGGTAATCGGTTCCGGCATTGGCGGACGAGTGCTGAGTGCCGATATCGGGGAGGGTGATGATCTGCTAGTCCAGGCGAGAACAAGATCCGACGATCGATACACCGAAATTCCCGTTGCTGGAATCAGAAAGATCATCGCCGGCCGTATGCTCGCCTCACTGCAGTCAACCGCGCAACTGACCCTCAACTCGAGTGCCGATGCGAGCGCCCTCCTGGCCTATCGCAAACGCCTCAAAAACAGCCCCGAAGCGTACGGTCTATCCGATGTCACGATCAATGTCCTCATTCTTTTTGTGACCTCCCGAATCCTGGCACAGTATAGGGAGATCAACGCCCTCTATGTGGGGGAGAAGATCATACAGTTCGAGAATGTGCATCTAGCCTTCGCCGTGGATACGCCCAAGGGCCTCATTGTGCCGGTCATTCGCAACGCGCATCTGAAAAGTCTGCGAGAGATCGCGGCAGAGTCGGCCAGGCTCAGCAGTGCCTGTATCGCGGGCACCGTCAATCCCGATGATATCACCGGTGGTACCTTTACGGTGACAAACCTCGGAAGCCTCGGAGTAGAGAGCTTCACACCGGTTCTCAATACGCCCCAGGTTGGTGTGCTGGGCGTCGGCTCCACGCAGCTCAAGCCCGTGCAAGATCAGGGGGAGGTGGCCTTCAAACCGCATATCGGCCTTTCTCTGACAATCGATCATCAGGTTGTCGATGGAGCGCCAGCGGCGAAGTTTCTCCAGAGTCTGTGCCAGGCTATCGCCGATATCGAGTTGACCTTAGCCCTCTAGGAGTCTATCAGGATGCCTGAGCGGGAATTCGACGTAATCATCATCGGAGGGGGCCCCGGAGGCTACCTTGCAGCAGAGCGATTGGGAGCCAAGGGATTGAATGTGCTCCTGCTGGAGCGGGATCACCTTGGGGGTGTCTGCCTGAACAGAGGCTGTATTCCGACCAAGACCCTCCTGCATTCGGCGAAGCTTTATCACTCCATCGCTGAGGGGGAGCGCTACGGCGTATCTGCCCCGGAGATTCGTTTTGATCTTTCGAAGGCTATGGCGTGGAAGCAAAAGGTAATCGAAACCCTGCGCCGGGGGGTTTCGTCGCAGATGAAACGTCACCGGGTGACCGTCCTGCAGGCTGTTGGAACCATCAAGGATCGCAATACCGTACTCGCAGATGGCGAAGAATACAGCGGCAAGTTCCTTGTCATAGCCACAGGATCGTCTCCACTTAGCCTGCCGATCAAGGGTGCCGACAGTCCGCGGGTTCTCACCAGCGCCCAGGCACTGGAACTGGAGAGCCTGCCCAAACGCCTGGTTGTCATCGGCGGTGGAGTTATTGGATGTGAGTTCGCCTCCTACTTCAGCATGGTTGGCGTCGAAGTAACCGTCGTCGAGCTGCTTGCGGAGATCATCCCCAATCTGGATTCGGATATTGGCGCCCTTCTCAGAAAGGCGATGCCCAAAGTAACCTTTCATCTGGGAAGCAGGGTCGAGGAGATTTCAGACGGTTCGGCGGCCTCAAAGGCTGTGAAAGTAATCTTCAGCAATAGTGACGGGCGGCAGATTCTAGACACCGATGCCGTCCTGATGGCTGTGGGAAGAACGCCTAACACAGGCGACCTGGGCCTCGACGGTATCGGTCTAGATTACAGCAAATCCGGGATCGCTGTGAACGAGGCGATGCAGACTAACCTGCCAGGGGTCTTCGCCGTTGGCGATGTGAATGGTCGGTCGATGCTGGCCCATTCCGCCTACCGTATGGCAGAGGTCGCGGCAAAAACGATTTGCGGTGAGAGAGATCATATGCGCTATCATGCTGTTCCCTGGGTCGTCTACACCCATCCGCAAGTATCCCGCGTCGCCATGACCGAGGGCCAGGCGCGAGAACAGGGCAGAAGCATCGAGGTGCGATCGCTTCCCCTTCGCATCAATGGTCGATTTCTGGCGGAGCACGGTAATGATCCAGGTGTCTGTAAGGTGATAGTCGACGAAAAAACAGGAACGCTGCTCGGTGTGCAGATTGTCGATTCGCCGGCTTCGGAGATCATTCACGGTGCTGGCGTGATGATCGAAGCAGAGTTGCGCGTAAAGGATATTCGGGAAATCGTTTTTCCTCATCCCACGGTATCGGAGATTGTTAGAGATACGATCTGGACATTGGAATAGCGAGGATCCATATCGTTGGCTGCATCTAAAAAATGGGCCAAATTGTTTGGGTTGTGGGC
>CAZLRN010000328.1:0-5631 GCA_964561715.1 uncultured Spirochaetales bacterium | reverse complement strand
GCCCTGGACAATATAATCAAGAGTCTTAGCTTCAGAGCGTCTGACAACTTCACCCCAAAATCTCCTCCCGAACTAGCAGATAATTCCACTGAAATTGCAGCGAAAATAGCCGTTTTGAATTCACTAATTGACCAAAACAACCAGAAGACAAAGACTCTGGCCGAAGATCAAGAGCAAACCCGAGAAGAACTACGTCTAAGTGAGATCGCACAGTTTATTCAAGATATTGATTTGTCCGTTGAAGAAACCAGAGTGGCGGCATTACAGAAAGAAGCGGATGATTTGGAAATCGAGGTTCAGGATTTACGCACTAAGATTCAGACTATGGAAAAGAAAATTGAGAACCTACAAATACAACTCAAAGACGAGAAAAAGGGTGCCGAGAAGGTCAACGAGTATCTAAATAACTATTTCGGACACGGAGGCCTTCGGCTTGAAGCGGTAGAGGATACTGAGACATCTTCCTACAAGTTTCTGATTAAGCGTGGAAATGAAGCTGCTTATAACCTAAGCGAGGGTGAATGCAGTCTTGTCGCATTTTGTTATTTCATAGCCAAGCTTGAAGATTCAGATACAAAAGGAAAGAAGCTAGTAATCTTCATAGACGATCCGGTATCAAGTCTTGATAGCAACCACATCTTTTTCGTATTCGGCCTTATCGAGAATTTGATTGCCAGACCAGAGGAAGATACTGATGGGCACCAAATCTCTGATTCAGAAGGCAATTCGATTTATCGGTACGAACAGCTTTTTATATCGACCCATAATCTAGAGTTCCTTAAGTATCTGAAGAAGCTTTCGCGGCCAAAGAACCATGAGTATTTCATTATTATCGCAAAGGATAATTCTAGTACCATTGAACTAATGCCCTCCTACCTCAAGAATTACATTACGGAATTCAACTATCTATTTGGCGAAATATACACATGCTCAGACCCGTCAAATGCACAATCGGAGGCACATTGTTTCTATGATTTTGGAAATAACTTAAGGAAGTTTCTGGAGGCTTTCTTGTTCTTCAAGTATCCTTTCTCTGTGAATGATCAAAAGGATTACAACCGCAGAATTGAGAAGTTCTTTAAAGATGATGCAAGCAGCAAACCATTGGTTCAAAGATTGACGAACGAATTCTCCCATCTTGGAGGTATCTTTGACCGAAGCACTCAACCCATTGATCATGCTGAGATCTGCAAATTGGCAAGGTTCGTGCTTAAGAAAATCAAGGATAATGATTGTGATCAATTTAACTGTTTGTTGGAGAGTATTGGTAAGCCAGATCCATTGAATGCATAAAATGACGCTGCATAGAGACGCCTTCTCGCTCTCTTCGCTCGTTGCGAAGGCGCTGGTCATTCTAATGTTATGCTGCCTAAAATTCTTGTTTTTCTAGCAAGATTGTCTCCGCATAATCTAGCAGCTTGGTTGCGGCCAGCCATAGGCGCCGATGGGCGTATAGATAAGAGGAAACAAAATGAACAATGGCGAAATACTAGATACCGTAGCATTCTGCGGCTTGGTTTGCTCATTGGATTCTTGTTTTGAAAATTGTGATGGCTGTAAATTAGGCTCCGGCTGCGGAGAAAAAGAATGTATCCATAGAAAATGTTGTATTGAGAGACAGATAGATGGATGTTGGGAGTGCGATGATTTTCCGTGCAACAAGGGATTTTTCTTTGATGATGAAAAATCCAAGGGCCAATTTATTGGATGCATCAAATATATCAAGAAATTTGGACTGCAGAAATTGGTGGATCGCATAAGAGAAAATCAGGATAGGGGCATCAAGTACGGGCTTGGAGGAGATTATGCGGACAAGTCGGTGGCAGAGGTCTTGAATCTGCTGCGATATGACGCAGAGGGATAGCCATGGCACTGAGCACCTCTGAGTAGGGTCGCTTTGACGAACCGGGCGGCCATGTTACAATATGCCCTGAAGCGACTTCATCATTGGCGACAACGACACACGGTGGTCAGATGGTAGGTCGTGTGCGGAAACATATCCGGAAATTTCTCAATAAGAATAAACTGCTCCGGCTCCTTCTCATTATTATCGTAATCTGGTTGATCGGTGCCTCCCTATTGTGGATGACCGAGGGAGTGAGAAACAGTGATTTCAACTCACTCGGCAAATCTCTGTGGAATATCGCCATTTACCTGTTTAGCGGTCTGGATAGCGGTGTACCGACCACACTGGCAGGCAGGGTAATCGTCACCGTAATTCTGGTCATGAGCCTGGGGATAGTAGGAGTCTTCACCGCAACGCTCGCTTCCATCATGATCGAGCGACGGCTAGGAGGAAAGAGAATGATACCAAGACAGGGCTTGAAAGATCATATCGTGATCTGCAACTGGAATGAAAAAGGTCTGGCAATAATAAGGGAAGCACATGCAGCGATAATCGAGGATAAAAGACCCATCGTTGTCATAGCAGAATCCGCCGATCCGATTCAGCTTCCCGATGATGAAGACATACCTGAATTCGAGGATGTGTATCTGGTACAGGGGGACCCCACAAATCAGATCATTTTGAAGCGAGCGAACGTGCATCAGGCCTATTCGGCAATCATTCTTGTGCAGCCGGAAGAGCGGGAAGTCGCGGATTCGAAATCGATTCTCATCTGTATGGCGATAAAAACTATCTGTGACGAGCACCAGACAGTCAAGACGTACATCACCGTGGAGGGGGTGGTAGCCCGGTATATCGATCACTTGAAAAAGGTCGGTGCGGATGAAATCATCTCGGCGAATGATTTCACCACCTTGCTGTTGTCTCAATCGGCGCTGGTTCACGGTCTCAGCGATGTTTACCGGAACTTGCTCACGGTTTCCGAGGAGACAAACGAGATTTATCTACTGCCGATTCCTGAAGATCTTATCGGAAAAACGTTCGTGGAGTTGGGAACACATATCCTCAATAATCGTGTAAATGAAAACCCTCTCGTATTGATCGGGGTAAAGACGAACGAAATGATTTACGTGAACCCGAGATCCCATGAGTTTGACAGCTTCAAGAGAGGAGATGAAGCCATCGTTATTGCCTTTGAACGGCCAAGGTCTCTGATCTGACAAAGAGGAGCCGATCCGATGAAGATCGATATGGAAATCCTGGCAGGACTGACCGAATCTCAAAGAAAAGCTGTGACTCATCTGGATGGTCCTTTGCTCATCATTGCCGGACCCGGCTCTGGAAAAACCGAAGTGATCAGCCGGAGAGCCGCTTTTCTGGTACTGTCCGGTTCGGCGGATCCGGATAATCTGCTGGTAACGACCTTCACCGAGAAAGCCTCACTCGAGCTGAAGGATAGAATCCAGAGCAAGCTGCCGGATGTGAATGTCGAATCCATGCAGATATCGACCATCCATTCATTCTGCTACCGTCTTTTGGACGATTTCCGCGAACACAGCCCTTTTCGCAGTGGTTTTGGGGTGTTGGATGATGCAGGCCAGCTGCTGTTCATCTACACGAGGCGGGTTGAGCTGGGTCTAGGCAGTGTATTGAAAGGCAGGGAAAGCGATTTTTTTTCTGAAGTGCAACGACTGTTCAATCTTGCCTCCGAGGAGCAGATCGAGCCGCAAGAACTGGTTGCCTATTGCCGGAGCGAATTGGAAAAAGCCTCCCAGGATGACAGAGCTCTCTGGAAAGAACAAGAAATCGTGGCCCAGTCGTATCAGAAGTATTTGGAATTGCTGTACCAGGCGAACACGACAGATTTCGCCAATCTACAGCGCAATGCATACGATTTGATAAAAAATAATAGGAAAGTCCTGCAAGCCCTCCGCGAACGTTTTTCTTATATCTTGATCGATGAGTACCAGGACACGAATGGCATTCAAGACAGAATTATGAGATCACTGGCCGAACCCAAGATGAATGTAACGGTTGTGGGCGATGATGATCAGAGCATCTACCGGTTTCGCGGCGCCACTGTCAGAAATATCCTCAACTTTAAAAGCACATATGGAGATCGTAAACCTGTTGAAGTAGTAAAGCTCGAAGACAATTTCAGGTCGCTGGAGTCTATCCTTCATCATACTTCTCGATTGATCCGGAACAATCCACTACGGACGGACAAGAATCTTCTCTGTCATCGAAACCGATTCGTCAACGACATCTTACTCGTGCACAGGAAAAGTGCTGCAGAAGAGGCGGAAGCAATCGTTCGTATTCTAAAATCCTATATCGAAACAGGGGTTATCAAGCAAAAAAGGGATATCGCAATCCTTCTCAGAAGCGTTCGATCCTATGCTGCGCCGTATTTGGAAGCCCTGCAAAAAAACAACCTGCCGTATGTAATAGCGCGAGATGGAGGTTTTTTCGGACGCCCGGATATCTTGGATATCTACAACTTGTTTATCTTTTT
This sequence comes from uncultured Spirochaetales bacterium, assembly GCA_964561715.1. Lineage (GTDB taxonomy): Bacteria > Spirochaetota > Spirochaetia > SZUA-6 > CAZLRN01 > CAZLRN01. Next base: position 1,270 of record CAZLRN010000328.1, on the reverse strand, counting down.
GGGCCAAACCAAGTCGTGGGCCGACAAGTTTATCTGCTGTGATGCAATGAATCTGTCACCGCAAACGATAACCGCGCTTCGCTCATATAAGCAAGATATAGCGGAGATCGGGAATGAGGGTAAACTCCGCAAGATCGGCGTGAAAAACAAGGAGGACACAAAAAGAATTATCGAGCTGATCGAATTGAAGAGAAAAGCTCTGGGCAGGAAGTTCTCATCAATAATGGAGCTCTTATACGACATCTTCCGGATCACCGGCTATTTCGAGCGTTCGGAAAGAGCCGGTAACCGGGAAGCAATTAGAAACCTCGCAATCCTCACCAGGATAGCAGGAGTCTTTGACGAACACGGAAAAACATCAAACATCTATCCGTTTTTGTCTTACCTGAAGCTTCTGAAACAGAGCGGTTTGGATTCGTTCATGCTTGCGCCTTCTGATGCGATTCAGGTAATGACTGTTCACCAGGCAAAAGGTCTGGAGTTTCCCGTCGTAGTAATCGGGGCAGCGATGGAACGAAGATTTCCAGCTTCTCATCGGAGGCCGTGGTATGAAATACCGTACAGTTTGTGCGAAAGCGGGAAACCAGAGGTAGAAGATTATCACACCGCTGACGAGCGAAAGCTTTTCTATGTTGCCTCTACCCGAGCGCGGGACTTGCTGGTGATCGGTACTGCCGATGTTGTAAACAAGCGTGGGGGAGGGCCTTCTCGATTTATTTCCGAGTTGCTCGGGGAGAACATGGATGGCGCAATCCAACGCACCGAAATGGTATTGAAATCCCTGGTTGAAGTAGAAGAGTCAACGAAAGAAACCTATGAGCCGAAAAGGCGGTTGAGTTACAGTCAGCTCGCTTACTTCCTGCAGTGTCCTTTTAGATTCAAATACATTGTGGACGACGGCCTGGCGGTATTGCATCCGTACTACCTGAATTTCGGCGCAAATGTCCATCGGGCTCTCGAGCTTATTCACCGTTCGATACTCGGTGGAAAGGTCGAATCGGAAATCAACATCAAAGAAATCGTAGAAGAGACATGGAGCCCGCTGGTACATGCCTCAAAGGAAAAAGAAGCAGAGTTCAAAAAGGCAGCGGTGAAACAGATCGATAACTACGTTTCGAAGTTTCATCCCGCTCGTTCGAACATCGAAGATGTAGAAGCGACGTTTTCCTACGAGACGAATGAATGCATTGTCACTGGACGTATCGATCTGGTGAGAAGAGTAGATGACAAGGATAAGGAAATCATCGATTTCAAGACGATTGAGTCGAAG
>CAZLRN010000327.1:0-5661 GCA_964561715.1 uncultured Spirochaetales bacterium | reverse complement strand
GAATACGGGGGTAAATTGTGTCGGGACTGGTTGACCCGGAAGTAGCGGACTTGCTGGGTATTGATTCCAGCGATACTGGAGCGAGCCCGGACTTCAACACGCTCTTCGAAGAAGAGGAGCCGTCTGAGGGCCTAGAAGAAATCGATCTCTCCAAAGAAAAGTTCACTCCCATCGTCAAGGTTGACGAAAAACCGAAACCCTTTTTCAAAGATAAAGACTACTACAAGAAGCTGCTCGGAGATCTCGGCGAATCCTCGCGCAAGGTGCACGCGCTTCTAACGCAGTTTCTCGGTGCAAAGGATGCTCAGGACCGATCCATGTTTCGGGGGCGGCTGATACCGGCTTACTGGGACATGGCTTCGAATATCGCAGCCCGCATTTCCAGCAATATGCCTGTCGAAAAGCGCCTCTTGCTGCGATTTGGGATCCTCTCTCCCTCTTTTCTCGGTCCAGAGCAGAAAGATATGCTCTCACGTATCATCTTCCACAACAACACCGGTGAGCCGATTCACTATGTTGATGAATGGATTGAGAAGATTGCAGCCGGAGCTGTGAGTGTTTCAGCCACCGATGAGGTTCAAATCGTCAAAAAGGATGCGAGCCAAAGGCAGCTGGACATCATTGAGAAGCGGAGGGGCCAGCGTGAGGCTGAGATGGGGCTGTTGAGAAACAAGCTGGGTGAGCTTACCGCTCTCGAGGCCAAGGTTGCGGAAGATATCAGGCACGTGATGAATCACAGCGATCGTCCAGGCTACGGCGGCCTTAAAGATGGCTACAGCCCGGGACAGAGGAAGGTATTGGGGGGGATTCCCGATGCTATACGCCGGCTCGGGAATATGGATCGCGAGATCAGCAGGTCCTTTTCCGCTCTCGACCGACTGAGCCAGGAGATCGAGGAGCTCGCAAGCAGGACTGATGGCGCTACTGCTTCCGAAATCGACAGCGGTGCCATACGGGGCGAGTTCAACACGGTAAGGCAGATGGCCAAGATGTGCGTGGGAAGACAGGGCAACCACTTCAACATTCTCATGAAGCAATACCTGCGAGCCAGTCTCAGAAGCATCTGCATGCGTGAGAATGTGATAAACGAGTTGGCGACCGTGGAGTCACTGGACCCAGGCATTTTCCTGAGAACCTTCAAACAGCAGACTAACCGAATCGTGCCTCATATTTTGCTGTTGCCCTGCTACGGCGACCAAGGAATCTGTTGGGAGCCCTTTGAAAGACGTAATAGAGCCACTAGTCGCGGGAGAATAGCTATCCCTCTCTATCCCAAAGACGTGAAAGAAGCCGTCATCTCGGCTCTGGCAGACCTTCGATGGCAGGTTGCCAAGGAGAAGGCGCAGCACTATTGGATGGAGGAGGGCATCACCGGCAGGTACTACCAGTGGTTTCAGGATAACAAGCTAAGGGGGGACGTAAAGGACTCCTTTGTCCGAGACTACATCTTGTGGATAACAAAGGAAAGCGTCGGAACCCAGAAGCTGGACCGAGAGGTGCGCGGTATATTCTGGAGATTGATGCCCTTTCCCCAGGCGATTAAGGATAACCTGAAGAATAGAGGCTTCGTTTACAACGATCTGTACAAAAAAGACGCCAATATAGCCATGTCGGATGGCTACTAAGTCGGATGGCTACTAGTTAGCCGGTCGATCCTCTCTTATTTCTTCTTTTAAAAGAAAAAGAAGTTCACTTCTTTTTCTTAAAGATAGGTTCGAAGTACTTATCCATATCGATTTTTGCAGAGAGCTTCTTCATCACAAATCCGTAGACAAAAAAGCTACCCACTAAAGCCGCAAAGAAGAGCAGGATGCTTACGATCCCGAAATAGCTGCCCATGCCCTCTCTGAAAAGCGCAATAAGTATGATGAGAGGAACGATGAAAAGCACCGCCATGGTAATGAGGTTGAAAACAGTAGCCCCTAGTATGAAGAGCACTGTATTTGTCTTTTTATTCATCCGAAACTCCTTTGCGGCCTAAAACATAAGAGATGACCATGATTATGCCGGCAATAACAACGCTGGAGTCAGCGAGATTAAAGGTAGGGTATCGCTCGAAACCGAGTATCCCGTAGAATTTGAAACTGATAAAATCAATGACGCCTTGGGGACGGAAAAATCGATCAATCAGGTTCCCGATACCACCGCCCAGTATAGCGGCAAAACACCATCTCTGTACACCAGTAATTTGTTTCGATTTAAAGTAGAAAATCAGCAGGAACACCAGCACGGCAACTGGGAGAGCTAGAAAGAGGATATCCCTGATTCCATCCGGAAGGCTGTTTCCCAGAGAAAAGGCCATTCCTTTGTTGCGTACGTGCCAGAACCAAAAGAAATCTTTGATAATCCTCGTTTTCTCACCAATGTCGAGGGAGGCTTTGATGAGGAATTTGCTAAGTTGATCGATTAATATGATGACGGCGGTGAGGGAGAAGGGAAGAAGTCTCCGGAAGTTTTCTGGGTGGTTGATCATGACTTACAATCCTGTTGGAACATCGATAATGAGAGTTTCTAGACCTTCTGCCTCTCTGAGATATCGTGAAACCTCGCTGATTCCCCAGATCTCCGTACGATAATGCCCGCCAAAGAGCACGTTAATGCCTGATTCCATCGCGTCATGGTAGATCGTGTGGGATGCATCACCCGTAATGAACAGATCTAGGCCTTCCTGAATCGCCTGGTGTACGGCGCTGGGATCTCCTCCGGAAACGATTCCAACGGACCCTATCTCCTCTGGCCCGAACGGCAGCGTCCCGAGGCCCGCGTCTCTACTGCCTAATAGCTTCGCCTCGATTTGTTCCAGGCTCAGATTTTTGGGGAGAATTCCTTTGAAACCGATCTTCGCTCCGTGATATTCTCCGAATGGCTCTATGGATTCGAGATCGAGAATGCGGGCTATTCCGGCGTTATTGCCCAATTCGGGATGGGCATCCAACGGCAGGTGCACCGCATAGAGAGCGAGATCATTTTCGACAAGATACCGGATCCGTGAATAGAGCTTGCCCGTCAGGGTCACAGGGCTGCCCCAAAAAAGACCGTGATGCACGAAAAGCATATCTGCATTAGCAGATACGGCTCTGTGGAAGCTCTCCATGGATGCATCAACGGCAAATGCAATACACCCGATCTCCCTCTCCGGCCGTCCGACTTGGAGTCCGTTGAGAGAATTATCCACTCTGTCGAAGTCCGGAATACGCAGCAGCTCCCTCAACAGCCTATCTAGATCCTCGAGCAACATGCTCCACATTATAATGCGCGGATCTCTTTTGGGCGATACCTCACAATTCCGACTCAGATCGGTTTCGGAAAATCTTGCTATAATAACAAGAAATTGAGCCGGAATTGCGCAGAGGAGCTGTTAAAAAGTATTACGCCCCTTCTGCGCATTTTCAATATAATTTGGTATAATTGGACCAGAAGTTTGAAAAGGTGCTATATTTCAATGGTAGCGGTCGTACTAAGCAATACACGCAAACAAACTATTTAACAAGGGGTGATCTAAAATGCCTCCGCAAGTCGATGTTTCTCAGATTAAGAGAGCAGCTCACAACAATATTCCTCTTACGATCAAAACCTACACCATGCCGCACGATACAGAGTTGTACATCGAACAGGTATTGGAGAGCTTTCTGAACGAAATAGGGCATACCAATATCTTCAACCCTATCTCTTACTGTGTAAAGGAATTGGCAGTTAATGCCAAAAAGGCTAACACAAAACGCGTCTATTTCAATGAGAAGAGCCTGGACATAAACAGGATCAGCGATTACGAGTCCGGGATGGTGAATTTCAAAGAGGATACGCTGAGCAACATCGATCATTATCTCACGCTTCAGAAGGAGAAGGGTCTTTACATCAAGATTGTTTTTCGAACCAAGGCGAAGGATTTTATCGTCTCGGTCCATAATAACGTCGAGCTGACTCAGAAGGAGCACATGAGAGCTTATGACAGAATAGCCCGATCTCGGGCCTTTGATTCCATCGAAGAGGCATTTTCAGCCGTGCTGGATAGCACCGAGGGCGCGGGTCTGGGCATCGTGATCATGGTTTTGATGCTGAAAAAGATCGGTCTCTCCGAAGACGCCTTTGAGCTGGACGTTGTCGATGGAGAAACGGTGGCGCGCTTAACCATTCCCCTCTCGGAAATTCATCTGGAAAAACTGGATCTGCTGGCGAAGGCGGTCGTCAAAGAGGTGAACTCGCTACCCCAATTTCCGGAGAATCTCGTCTACCTTCAAAAGCTTATCAGTGATCCGGAAACGGCCATTCACGATATTGCCCGTCAGGTTAGCACCGATCCGTCGCTCACGGCGGATCTGCTCAAGCTCGTCAACTCGGCCCTATACATGCTGCCAAAAAAGATCGATAGCATCGTAGAAGCGGTCAAACTGGTGGGAATGCGGGGACTTCGGAACCTTCTCTATACATATGGAAGCCAGAAAATATTCGAGAAGAAATATGCCGAGATGAGAGAGCTATGGAAGCACTCCTACCGCGTGGCCTTCTATGCCTACACGCTCGCCCGCACTCACAGAAAGTCCAACGATGTGCTGGACGATGTGTTTGTCGGAGGCATTTTGCATGACCTCGGTAAGATCGTAGTGAACTCGCTCCATCCAGACCTCCTGGACAAGATCAAAAAGTTCTGTATCCAGAAGGGGATTCCCGAGAAGCTTCTCGAAGATTTTTCTGTCGGATTGAACCATGCTGAGATCGGAGCGATGATCGCGACGAAGTGGAACTTTCCTGAACAGCTTGTAGCGTCGATTAGATGGCATCATGAGCCCGAGGGTTGCGAAGTGGATCACAAGGAGCTGGCCCATATCGTGTATCTCGCCAACTGCTTGGCTCATTTTGAGCGCAAAGAAATCACCTTCGATCAGATCGATCCAATCATCCTCTCCAGCTTCAATATCGACACGGAAGAGCAGATGAGTCAGATGATCGACCGCCTCGAGAAAAGCTTTAGCGATGATGTGCTACCCGGAGAAGGCTAGAGAGATGGAAATCGGCGCTTTGCATCTCTATCCATCATGCATCAAGAGAGACGCGTGTCTGTGAGCTCATCGGCCCGTGCTGAGTGGAAAGACGGATTGGCCTTTGACATCGAGATTCAGGGCCACCATTTCGAGATCGACGGCGACCGAGAGTTTGGAGGCCAGAACCGCGGGCCCACTCCAAAAACCCTGCTTCTTGCCGGCCTGGCCGGATGCACAGGCATGGATGTCGTGGCTATTCTGCAAAAGATGAGGCAGGAGTGGGACGGCTTTCGTGTCGAAGTCGATGCCGAGACAGCAGAATCGCATCCCATGGTTTATACGCAAATAAGGCTCAGATATATTTTCAAAGGCAAAAACCTCGATCAAAGCAAGGTCGAGAGGGCTGTGTCCCTTTCAAGAGAAAAGTACTGCGCTGTGAGTGCCATGTTGCAGGAAACTGCATCCATCACTCACGAGATCCTCATCGATCGCTGAACCCTTCAGAAATAAAAGCATCACCGGGCTTTTCTCCATATTAATCTTTGTTGGCAACATTGATATCGTTGGCTGCGCCTACAACCCAAACAATTTAGCCTATTTTCTATATGCAGCCAACTGCTTGCTCCGCAAGCTTGTGGCAATTACTTCGCAAAATCTTGTTAAAACAACAAGATTTCGCTCC
>CAZLRN010000326.1:0-5702 GCA_964561715.1 uncultured Spirochaetales bacterium | reverse complement strand
CAGGGACCGGGGCCGTGCCCCGTACTGGGCACGGCCAACACAATGCAGTGTCTCGCAGAGGCTGTGGGCCTGGCTCTCCCCTATTCGGCTATCATGCCTGCCGTTTCCGCAGATAAGCAGCGATCAGCCAAGCTCTCAGGAATGCAAATCGTAAAGCTGGTAAGAGAGGGACTGAATCCTTCGAGGATCATAACGAAAGAGGCCCTCGAAAACATGATCCGGGTTTACCTGGCAATCGGCGGGTCGACAAATGCCGTGCTTCATCAGCTGGCTTTGGCCGTCGAACTTCGACTGGATGGCGAGATCAACCTTGATTTGATCGACAGACTGAGCCGCGAGACCCCCTGCGTAGCGGCGATACGTCCCAATGGACCTCATAGCGTTATAGCCATGGACGAGGCCGGAGGGATTCCTGCCGTAATGAACGCCATTTCGGACCGGCTTCACCTCGACGCTCTCACCGTTACAGGGAAAACAGTCGGAGAGAACATCGAATCAGCCGGAACAAGGAACCCCGATGTGATCCGCAGGCCTGATTCCCCAGTGAATGCCGAAGGTGGGGTCTATATCCTGAAGGGAAACTTCGCCGAAAGCGCTGTAACCAGAGCAACAGGCATGCAGCGGGAGTTTTGGAAGTTCAGCGGAACAGCGAGGGTATTCGATTCGCAGGAAGAGGCTTTGGAAGCCCTCTGGGCCAGGAAAGCGATCAGAGACGGAGATGTTATCGTCGTACGCTACGAGGGACCCCGAGGGGGGCCCGGCATTACCGAAGTGCAGCCGGTCCCGGGCACAGTGGTAGGAATGGGTCTCAAAGTAGCCGTTATCACAGATGGTAAGTTCTCAGGATTTACGAGGGAACTTGGAATCTGCCAGGTGACACCCGAGGCGGCTCTCGGCGGACCGATCGCCGTTATCGAGGACGGGGACATCATCGAGATCGATATCGAAAAGAGGAAAATCGATGTCCGCCTCACCAAAGAGGAGCTTGCAAATCGGCGCAAAGCCTGGAAGCCTCGCCCCCCGAGGGTCCGAAAGGGCATGTTGGCCATTTATGCCCAGCTCGCGGAACCGGCCTCCAGGGGCGCCATGCCGAAGATGATGATCTAGTCCGTAATGAGTTCCGGCTTTTCCGGCCCGAAGTGCTTGAGCATGACAATAGGGTCTGTATCCGACGGATTAGTGATGGCGACTCCCTTTTTTGCCGCATCCTCCGAGACGTAGAATTCGTCCCTTGTCAACTGCCCATAGCGGATCATGGAAGGAGCTTCGATCTCCCACGCACCCATGGTGCCGTGACCCTGAAGCATGATCAGGCCGTAAGCACCTTGGTCCTTGATTGTAACGGTGCTTCCCGGAAAGACAGTCAGCTCTTTGGCGCTGAACTCCGTTGACCTGTAGCAAATCCAGTACTCAGCGTAGCCTTCGGCCTCCATCTCTCCCTTGTCTCTGACCGGTTTGGGAATCATGAACCGGTGCTCCACGAAGTTAGGATCGACATTCTTCTCCCAATCCACAATGCTGAGTAGGAAGTCGAGGTCGCCTTCCTTCTCTTTGGGTGAGTTTTTCCAAAGCAGTTCCTCGGAAATAATAGAGTCACCCGTCAGAGACTGATACATAGCAAAAACATCCGAAGCTTTTTGAGGCTCATATGTGCACAGGCTTCCCGGGGCGTGAAGAATACCGGCAGGGATATCCCACCCCGTGCCGGTCCTGAGTCGATAAGCTACGGAAATATCGGTGATCCGGTTGTCTCCCTTCGAAAAGCTCCGCAGACACTCTTTGAGCTGTTCCGCTGTGGTACCGGGCTGCAATCCGAGGAAGGTATAGGGGAAGTCTGCCCCATAGTTATTGACCTGATGGGGAAAGTAGTAGGCTTCTGGCTTTCCTAATTGGCCTACCAGTCTGGCGTGCTCGTCGGCATGATGAATATGGAAGGGAAGGGCCCCCTTGTTGTCGAAAAACTTGGAGTACATGGGCCATCGGCCATGCTCTTTCCAGATACGCTCCCCTATAAGAGCTCCCTTTAGCTCATCTATGGCGTCACGGAGGAGGAACTTCTCTTCCTTGCCGCCGTCTCGAACAGCAATAAAAATGAGTCCCTCGTTGGGCGAAGTCTTTGGCCCGTTATCCGCAGGCGTTGTGGAGGAAAACCATCGTTCATCGATTCCACCACGATCTCCTCCCAGCGCGTAATAGTCATCTGGATGGAGCTTGAGTCTTCGCCCGGGCACACAGAATTCCCGGGGCACCCAAGTAGGAGCCAGGCGAAGAATTCCTTCGCCCTGCTCCATGGCTCTCTCTGCAAGCGATTTCAGAGACATCTTTCTGCTCCCGAGGCAAGCTTATTTCGCGATTTCGAACTCGAACCAGTTGCTGCTCAGCTCTCCCTTAGCGCCGGTGTAGAGGATCTCCATCCTGTAGAGCCCCTCCTCATTGGGAAGCGCTTCGTTGAACTCCGCAAAGCTCTCGGATGCGTCTTCTCCGATCTGCGCTTTGACCGAGCCTTTCATGATCTCCTTGCCGGACGGGCCCTTGACGGCCCACTCGAGCTTTCCGTCGTACTTCTCGTAGGTATCGTTGACGATCCAAAGCCGGCCCTTGAAGGTCTCACCCGAACTGTAGCGCTTCAGGTCACCCATGTACTTGGGATCCTTGTCCCACTCGAAGGAGACCATGAGCGGCAGGTAGGACTTTTTGTACGACTCGAGGCAGCCGTAGGGTCTGCGGTAATAGTCGTAGACACCGGAGCCGTAAATGCAGGGCCATGGATCCGCCCAGAAGTACTGGAACATGGAACAGACTGGGCGCCACTTCTTTTGGCGCAGCAGCTCGATGTTGTCCTTGACCTCTCTGGCATACCATACGTCGACCTTTCCGACGAGCTCTTCGAGGCTTTTGCAGTCCTGTGGGTAGATGTTCATGCTCTCGAACCACGCCGGATTTGTGTTGTAGTAGGTCCACGAGTCGGGATCATGGGGCCACTGCTTGTCTTCGGGAAGGATCTGTTTGATCGTCTCGATATTGGCAAGCCCACGGGAGCCGAACTCCACGGCCTGGGATTTGATCTCGATTTTGTTCATGTTGTTCTTGGCGCCCCAGACCATCACGTTCTGCACGCCCTCCAGGTAGTCGCCCTTGTGGATCCACCGCATTGGCTCGGCGCTGGTGCCGGCCTCCTTCAGCACCTCACAGAGCCTTCCGTAGAGGTTGTCTCCCTCAGCGAGCTGCACGAAGGGTTCCTTGTACGTGGAGTAGATCACCATGGAGGGACAGTTGTGATAGAGGTCCATCATCTCGACCATCATGGGCGCGGTTTTCTCGATCAGGGCGTGCGAATTGCTCCAGTTGGCCCAGTGAAAGGGCATGCACTGCCAGTTCAGCAAACCCTCCTCATCGCAGAGCTGATAAAACCTGAAGGGCTCGATGTGGCTTTCCTGTCGAACAGCGTTGATGTTGAGCTCCTTCATGCGTTTGACCTCTTCGGCCAGGAACTCGTCCGTTGCCTGAGAGCACCACTGGCTGGAGTAATAGCGCATTCCTCTGGCGAAGACCCGCTTGCCGTTGAGCCACCACTTGCCTTCGTCGTCTACATAGAAGTCGCGGATACCAAAGGTTTCCACCTGGGTGTCCTTTATATTTTTTCCGTCTTTCAGCGTCAGCGTCATCTCGTAGAGGTTGGGCTTGCCGTGATCCCAGCACCACCACAGCTGTGGCTCTTTCACGGTGTGAACCATGCGGATGTTGTTGAGCCCCGGATAGAGGATTACCTCCTTCTCTTTGACGATCTTCTCCTTGGAGGTGAAGTTCTTCCCGACAGCCTCCATAACCAGAGTCCAACGCTTGATCTCTTTAGTGGTGTTGTGAATGTCTATATTCAGAGAAAGAATGGCGGTTCCATCGAAGTCATCGTTTTTGAGGGGCTTAGTATATATCGCCCGCCCGGCTTCAGAATTCTGAGCCCACTTGCGCACGAGGTGTGTGATGATCTTGTTTTTCTCGACGTAAACCTGGTCGGACTCGATCAGCTCAACCGACTGCCAGATACCGCCGGTGTTGCCGTCCTGACAGAAACTCGTGATATTTCCCGGACGGTGTATGAAAAATAGCAGGGATCCCTTGACCTGCATCAGGTTGTGAGCCGAAATGTAGCGATAGGGGTCCGAGACTTCCCACCAGCCCTCTCGCCAGTTGCTGGGTTCCCTCCGCTCGTAATCGCATTCGTCTATCGGCGCATCGACCCGAACGGTAAGAACGTTCTTGCCCTTCTTGATAAAGGGCTTGGCAGGCAGGGTGAAGGGGGTGAAGTATCCTTCGTGATGTCCGATAAAGCTGCCGTTCAGCCAGACATCGGCTATATAGTCTACGGCGTGAAACTTGATTCGCAGGTCCTTCTCATCGGGATTGCCATTGTAATCGAACTCCCGTGAAAACCAGATCGCTCCGGCGTAATCACCGACCTCGGTGAGATACCAGTTGGACGGTACCTTCATCTTTCCGGTCTTGCCAGGCAGGGAAGTAAACCACTCTTTTTTGATGCCTTCGTTCTTTTCGTCCTTCAGATAGTTCCACTCACCATCCAGGCTGAAGGTTTTTCTCGCATCCGTCGCCATTTTCCATCCTCCTCGAAATTATTATTTTATCTGCCTTTTACCTGCAATGAGTGCCGAGCGCTGTTCAGTATAGAACCGCCTTGGGTTCGTGCTCTACGGCGCCCCCCATCATATCAGACTCGCCATGGACAAACAATCAGGTTAGGAAAATCGGGTTAGGAAAGTTCCCGGATGAACTGAATAAAACCGCTAACCTTGCGGTCGACCTCCTTCGGGTAATCATATCCGAGGGATTCGCCGATCTCGAGTCCGATGCGCCGAACCAGCAGCATCATCGCAAAGAGAGCCGACCAGTTTTGTTCCGGATTCGAGCCCACAAATGTTTCGAGGTAATCGTTCCAAGTGGCTTCATCCAGAAATCGAAAAAGCCAGCGACCGTATATGCCCACCTCTGTGTCCCAACCGTGACGGATGCCGACGTGCCACGTCAGAAGCGGAACGAGCTTCTTGAATCGTATATTCGCATCGAGCATATACCTGGCGTAGTTCAACTCCCCTCTCCACAAACCCTTGGCAATATAGACGATGTCCCACCAAAAAGCGTTGAGTCGGTCCCGATAGTCCTCGAGTGATGGAGCTGAAATGACGGTGTCCGGCAGAGATTGCTCGGCCAACGAATCGGTAATGCCGTCTTTATCCAGGATGACTCTGTAGCATCGGTCATGAACGCTAATCTCCGGCGTTCCGGTTGCAGTCACCTGAAAGTCGATACGCACGCCGTCGTCGAAGAGGACCAGCCTGGTGATCCAGTCCCTGTTGCCAGTGGGCTGCGGCCGAAGAGGCCACCGAACCATGATGGAGCCAAAGGGTTTCAGCCAGGTGTCATCGCGGAGAAACGGAGCCGCATCTCGTACGAATACCTGCACATCGTAATCGGAGAGTAGATCAGGTTTTCCTCGGGGATCGGCTCTCGAGCTGGTCAGAATGATCGCCCGCACGTTCTCCAGGGAGCCTGCCCATTCTCGAAGCTGATCCAGTACGGTTTCTTCGCTTCGCACAGATAAAACCTCCTCGCTAATCGGCTATGTAAACGATCGGTGGTGTGAACTTGTGGAATACCAGCAGTTCGAGCAAGATCGTCAGCTCTTACGC
>CAZLRN010000325.1:0-5706 GCA_964561715.1 uncultured Spirochaetales bacterium | reverse complement strand
CCTATGATCTTTCCTAGACACGTCAGATCCGCTTCGATGCCGTAAAGCTGCTGGGCTCCTCCGAGAGCCACACGGAAACCGGTAATGACCTCGTCGAATATCAGCAGGATTTCCTCGTCCTGGGTGATCTCGCGGATTTTTTTCAGAAACTCGATATCCGGCGGTATCAGCCCGGCATTCCCCATCACGGGCTCGAGGATGACCGCTGCAATCTGGCCCCTGTTGGCCGATACCAGCTCCTCCACGGATCCGATGTTGTTGAACTCAGCGATAAGCGTGTCGGATGCCGTATTCTCCGTGATGCCTGGGCTTCCGGGAATGCCCAAGGTTAGAACACCGGAGCCTGCCTTGATCAGAAAGGAGTCTCCATGACCGTGGTAGCATCCTTCGAATTTTATGATCTTGCTCTTCTGGGTATATCCCCTTGCAAGCCGGACAGCGCTCATGGCAGCTTCAGTCCCTGAGCTCACCATTCTCACCTTTTCGATGCTGGGAAAAATCTCGGTTATCAAGCGAGCGAATTTGACTTCGATTTCGGTATTAGCTCCAAAACTGGTCCCCTTTTGCGCGTACTCGTCTAGGACATTCACGATCCTGTCGTCAGCGTGCCCAAGAACCAGAGGGCCCCATGAGCAGAGATAATCGATGTACTCGTTGCCGTCGACATCCCACACCTTCGAACCCTTCCCCCTGGCGATGTAGAGGGGATCCATCTCCACCGATTTGAAAGCTCTGACCGGGCTGTTGACCCCACCGGGGATATGTTTTTTTGCGGCTTTGAATAATTCTTCAGATTTGGTGTTCATTTTTTGCTCCTGCAACTAATCCTTCTCTTCGAAATATCTGACCCGTTCCTTCTTCAGCTCCTTGTAGCTGTATAAAGTGATGTAGTCGCTGCAGTCAATAGCATTGGCAATTCTTTGTACGACTGACTCTGTCTCTTCTCGGGATTTTCCATGCACCATAGCAAAGAGAGAATACGGCCATTCGGGGTATGTCTTTCTCTGGTAACAGTGGGATACTTCGGCAAACTCCGCCGCCCGGATCCCTGCTTGCTCGATGGCATTTTCCTCTACCCGAAAACAGGCCATACCATTGGCCGCATATCCGATCCTACGGTGTCGAAGAACGCCGGAGATCCTCCTGATTGTCCCCCTATCCTTGAGATCGCGTATCCTTTTAAATAGCTCTTCTGCGGATAGCTCCAATAACTGCCCGGCACGGCTCCAGAGCTCCGGAACGATCTCCATACGATCCTGAAGCAGGACCAGAAGCTTCCGGTCGATATCGTCGAGAGGCTCAAGCGGTGCTTTGCTGCAGTTTCGAATCGCTGGTCTTTTACTCTTTGCCTTCTGTTGAGCGAGTTCGTGGAATCGCCCCTGGTGCTCAGCATCAGACCTTCCGGAGAGCTGGAATTCTACCCGGACTTTGAACTTCCGCAGCGCCGGCAAGAGAAGATAATCAGCCTGGGGTTTCCCGATGAGTTTCTCGATTTCGCTCTCAAACTCTTTATCCTCTCTGAGAGCCAGCGTAAACCACATGTTGTACTCGTGGTTTCGTAGATAGTTGTGGCTTACCCCCGGATGGAGATTGATGCTCGAAGCCAATGTATCAATGCGGTCGCGCTCGGCTTTCACCGCGACAAGGGTGCTCTTGTAACCAATCCTCTCTGCATCCAGGATCGCCCTCACATCACGGATCACGCCCGAGGCGACAAGCTTTTTGATTCGGTCGATCGTGTCGTTCTCCGTCAGGCCACACCGATCTGCCATAGCCGCAAAGGGCCGTAGAACTAGAGGGAAATCCCGCTGGATCTCTTCCAGCACGAGTCGGTCTTTGTGATCCAGATTCATCAGACGCTCTCTTGGCGCATACGAAGTGGCTGGTAGACGCAAAAGGGCTCCTCCTGCAGGTAGTCCCCTGTAACGGCAAAGGCTCGAGCCCGGCAACCGCCGCAGAAACGACGGTACTCGCAGACCCCACACCGTCCCCTGTAGCCTTCCAGATCTCTCACCTCATGAAAGAGCTTCGATTCTTGCCAGATTGTACTGAATCTGTAATTCTCCCTTCTGATATCGCCGGCCTCCTCCTCCAGAAATCCGCATATCTGAACCCTTCCTGTGTTTGAGATAAAGGCGAAAGACTGGCCTCCGAGGCATCCCTTTGTCATGGCATCCATGCCGTGGCTTTCAACGGTTACTGTCCTGCCCGCCTCTCTTTCGCGCTGTCTGAAAATGCGATAGTAGTGCGGAGCGCAGGTGGGTTTGAGTTGGATGTCGACCTCTCTGCTCATTTCGTATATCCAGTTGAGGACGCGTTCGTACTCCTCGGGCTCGATTTCAAAGTCTGCCAGATCTTTTCCTCTACCCACGGGCACTAGTAAAAAGGGATGAAATCCCACCGCGCCTATTGACAACGCCAGAGCGAGAATTCTGTCGATCTGTTGGTAGTTGAGCTTTGTGATCGTTGTATTGACCTGAAAGTCGAGCCCCACTTCTTTGGCCATCCTGGCAGCCTGCAATACAGATTCGAAGGCTCCATCGACCTGGCGAAACGAATCATGGGTTTCGGGGTCCGCTCCATCTATACTGAGGCTGATCCTTTTAATACCCGCCTCTTTCATTCTGAGGGTCTTTTCCCTGGTCATGAGCATACCGCATGGCGCCATGACCATCCTCAGTCCGAGTCTGTCTCCGTAGGCAATAATTTCGTAGATATCTTCCCGCGCCATCGGCTCTCCGCCGGTGAGAATAATGATGGGTTTGGCAAAAGAGGCGATGTCGTCGAGCAGCTTGAAGCATTCAGATGTAGTGAACTCCCCCGAGAACTCCTCATCGGCTGCCTGCGCCCTGCAGTGCTTGCAGGCGAGCGGGCAGCTTTTGGTCACCTCCCACGCTATTAGCCGAGGCTGATGAGTTTTAGCATTTGCTGGTTTCATCGGTTCCCCCTATCCAATCAGCCTGGCCGCATCCTTTGCGAAGTAGGTCAGGATGATATCGGCCCCCGCTCTTTTAATCGAAAGCAGCACTTCCATCATGACCCTCTCCCCGTCGATCCAGCCGTTGGCTGCGGCTGCCTTGATGCAGGCGAACTCTCCCGAGACGTTATATGCTGCGACGGGTACTCCGAAACGGGATTTCACGCGATGAATGATATCGAGGTACGGTAGAGCGGGCTTGACCATGACTATATCCGCCCCCTCCCGCAAATCGAGCTCCACCTCCTTAATTGCCTCGTCGCTGTTCGCCGGGTCCATCTGGTAGCTTCTCCGATCTCCGAACTGGGGAGCCGATTCGGCAGCCTCTCTGAAGGGCCCGTAAAAGGAGGAGCAAAACTTTGCCGCGTAGGCCATAATGGAAACTTCGGCGAAGCCCGATTCGTCAAGAGCGGACCTTATGAATCCCACCCGCCCATCCATCATGTCCGAGGGCGCCACAATGTCGGCGCCAGCACGGGCGTGCGAGGTGGCCTGCTTGGCCAGTAACTCGAGAGTTTCGTCATTGATCACCTCACCGTCTCTGACAACGCCACAGTGCCCATGACTTGTATACTCACAGAGGCACACGTCAGTGACGACCAGCAAGTTGGGATGAGCCTTTTTGATCCCGGCTACGGCCCGCTGGACAACTCCCGTTTCAGACCACGATGAAGAGCCTATCTCGTCCTTGGTTTCGGGTATTCCGAAGAGAATCACCCCTGGGATTCCCAAATCTGAGATCTGGCCACACTCCTCCACTATCAGGTCTACAGACATCTGGAAGTTGCCCGGCATGGAACTGATCTTGTTTTTCACGTTATTCCCGGGGCATACAAAGAGGGGAAAGATGAAATCATCGACTGAGACCCGGGTTTCACGAACCAGCCTTCTTAAGTTTTCGTTTTTCCGCAACCGTCTCTTTCTAATAAGGGGGAAATTCATAGGACCTCCCTGCCGAGGATACGGCTAGACTTTTCGAGGGCACTGCTGACTCCGATCTCCTCATCGGTGAGATAGCAGGCTGGATCCGGTGCCCACAGATCTCCCGTCACAGCTTCGGCCCTGACACGAAAATTTCCAGCGCACAAATCCAGGTAACGGCACTGACCGCATCGTCCCTTAACATGAGGCCTCTTGTCTTTGAGCTTTGCCATAAGGGGGTTCGAAAGATCAGTCCAGATCTCGCCGAAGGGCCTCTCTCTCACATTTCCAAAGGAGTAGTGACGCCAGAACTGATCGGGATGCACCGAACCATCCCAGCTGACACATCCGATTCCATTGCCGGTGCTGTTTCCCCCGTTCATCTTGAGAAGCTCTAAAACATTCTGTGCCCTCTCCGGATTCTCTTTTAAGAGCTTGAGATACACATAAACGCCGTCGGTGTGGTTATCGACTGTGAGAACCTCTTTGTGCAAACCGTCGGCAAAGAGCTGCGCCGTCAGCTCGATAATCAGGTCAACGGTTTTTCTCGTCTCTTCGTTGGAAAGATCTTCGGAAATCAGCTTGCTTCCCCGTCCCGTGTAAACCAGATGATAAAAGCAAACCCGGGGAATGTTCTCATCTCTCAAGAGCCCGAAAATCCCCGGAATATCCGCCACGTTCCTCTTGTTGATGGTGAACCTCAGACCTACCTTGATGCCGGCCTCCTGGCAGTTCCGCAATCCATCCACAGCCCTATCGAAGGAGCCTTTGATTCCTCGAAATCTGTCATGGGTCTCCCTGAGCCCGTCGAGACTTATGCCGACGTAGGAGAGGCCGAGGGTTTTGAGCTCCTTCGCCATTCCTCCTGAAATGAGGGTGCCGTTGGTCGAAATGACCACCCGAAGCCCAAGCTCCCGTGCATAGCCTATCAGCTCGAGGAGATCGGGCCTCATGAGAGGCTCTCCGCCTGAGAAGAGGATCACGGGAGATCCGAAGTTCGCGAGATCCTCCAATAGCGCCCTACCCTCCGAAGTTGTCAGCTCGCCGCTGTACTCCCTGTCCTGAGAGTGAGAGTAACAGTGCACACATCGCAGATTGCACCTCTGGCCGACGTTCCACACGACGACAGGTTTCTTGTCTTTAGAGAACTGCAGCAGATGGGAGGGTAGATGCTTCGATTTTCTGCCGTATCGCAGCGGATCTGACGCCTCGACTGAGCCGCAGTATAGCTTGGAAATTCCAATCATGGCTTTTCCTCTTTATCATAGAATTTCAAGATCGAATCCACCAGGCCCGAGATCGTGTGTTCTTCGGCCTCTAAGACAACGTCGACGTCCAGCCTCGCCGCTTCGCTCGACGTCACGGGTCCGATGGACGCGCCACGAATCGTATCGAGATACATGGATCTCTGTTTGCCTTCCAGCAGACCCACGAGATTCGAGACCGTGGAGGAGCTTGTAAAAGTTACCAGATCGGGAGGAGTACTAAATACCTCATCTATATGACTCGCCTCGTACTCAGGAGTCGTATTGGTGTAGATCGATATTCTTTCTACCTCTGCTCCCATCTTGCACAGCTCTTCTGAGAGGTGTTCTCTGGCGATCTCCGACCCTGGGATCAAGATTCGTTTCCCGGCGATACTTTCTCGGGTTTCTGATCGGGCCGTATCTTCGGCACGTTCGGCGAATGCTTCGACGAGAGCTTCTGATACGGATCTCCTGGGCATCAGCTCCGGTATGACTCTAAAACCTCGAACAGACGTATCTGTGGCCTGTCCTATAACGGCAATCTTGAAGCCTCACATCTTT
>CAZLRN010000324.1:0-5737 GCA_964561715.1 uncultured Spirochaetales bacterium | reverse complement strand
ATAAAGAAGAAAGATTATACTATTGGTCGCATGACGTGGATTGGTGATTTTGCCGACCCTCTGACCTTTCTTCAGATGTGGACGTCGGACAGCAATCTGAACGATGCGGCTTTCTCAGACACCGAATTTGATGCGCTGGTCAATGATGCCATTCCAATCGAGGGCAAAACAAGGTACGAAAAACTCTCAGAAGCCGAAGCGCTACTGCTCAGAAAGGCCGTTGTGCTGCCTATTAGCAATCAGCCGACTCTCAATCTCGTGGATCTCGATTACGTAAAAGGCTGGTATCCCAACGCCCTCGATCTGCATCCTTTTAAGTATCTTCAATTTAAAGAAGCCCGTCTCTTTCCGAACCTGGTCATGCGCTAGTTTGGCCGGATTTGCCTGCCTACCTTAACCTAACTTACCTCTCATCAAAAAGCGGACCCATTTTCCCAGTCCACCTCGGATTCTTCGAAGACATATCCACAGCGTAGAGCGGCTCTGTTATCTTATCCGGCTCGCCCTTGAGCACCGCCCCTACGTGCTGCGCCACCCAGGGCTCTATTTTGAGGACAACCATTTTGCTTCGCAATCTTCCCTGCATGTCTCGATTAAGAATTTGGGGAATCGTGTTGGTTGTAACGATCTCATCGATCGCAGGATCGTTCAACTTGGTCCGGCACTCCCGGCTCGAGAAGAAGTGGGTTACAAAAAAGACAATGCGACGAGGTTTGCCTCTCCGAATGAGTCTGCAGCATTCAACAGTCGTGCTTCCGGTTCTCACCATATCGTCGATCACAGCAACATCCTTGCCCTTAATGTCTTTTAGCTGTATGGGCGAATCCTTATCCACCTCGATATTAACAACCGTTTCAGCTTTGCGGTCTTTGATCATGCTGAGGAAAGGTGTGTCAGGGCATCCCAATTCGCATTGAACCTCTTCTGCAAAGGTTACGGCTCCCTTATCCGGTGCGCAGACGACGAGGTTGTTGGAATCGACAACGCCCGAGGTCTTGATGTAGTCTGCGTAGACATCCGCTGGTTTGAGGTTGTAGAAGTTGCCTGAAAACCTGTCCATGAAGATGTTGTTTACCGAGAAAGAGTGGTTGTGAACCGTGACCACAATGTCGACTCCCGAATCCTTCAGCAGATCCGCATAAAGGCGGGCTGAGAAGGGCTGCCCGTCAAATTTCTGGTAGTCCGCCCGATCCCGCTTGTACTCCGTTACGCCATGCTCGACCCTGGGTCCTCGGTCCTGGGCGCTGTAGTAGAGGTCCGGTTCTATGAGAATCACCCGAGCGGCGCCGTTGTCTTTGGCGCCTCTAGCAATGAGAAAGTTACGCATGGAGAGATCGTTTCGCGTATTCACGCCTATGGATGTGCTGACAATGATAACGGTCTTTTCCTGCAGTTTCCTGCCGATTGTTTTCCAATCTCCCTCGTCTACGATAAAACGGGGGCAGAATTCCGAATTGGTAAAGTCTTTTAGAGAAATGAGATCGGAGTAATCCTCTTCCTGTTTGAAATAGTGGGCAACATCTACGACAAAGGGATTGTCAGCGACGTTGCCTATAATCAAGAGATCCTGCATTTGGTGAATTCAATCTATTATGTGCCGGAGTTCCCTGTCAATATTGAGCAGCAGAATGGGAACATCGACGGGTTTTTTATTGCTTTAATGGATATCTGAGCTTTCATGGTCTATCATTAGTACTGGCAAGTATTATGCTCCGAACTTATTATAATGATTTGTTTGGGGGTAGGAGTGACGTATGAAGAGGTTATTTTTTATCGTCGCTGCGGCTCTGATCGCAATCGCTGTGCCTCTTTCAGCTCAGCTGACAAACTACGAAGATTTTGCAGATGGTTTTGTTGCCTTTGCCGAATCGATTGCCTATGAACTTCCTTTCAACACGACGCTGGGCTTGAACTGGGCCGATGCCTATATCGGAAAACTGCCCCACTTTGGCATCGGGGTTACACTGGGGGCAACGCTCGTACCCTTCAATACTTTTAACGATGCGATGCAGCCTTTGGGTGTTGATCTGGAGGCCGAGGTGGGCGACGAGCTGAGCGCCTTCGGATTTCCGTTGCCTGGCGCAGTCCTGGATGCCCGTCTTGGGGGAATTTTTCTTCCTTTTGATATTGGCTTCAAGATTGGATACATCCCGGAAGAGGCTAAAGGCTTTCTCCCTCCCAATATGAACCTCGATTATCTGATGATTGGTGGCGACATTCGCTATGCGATTATCGAGGAGAAGGGCTTGTTGCCCGATGTGTCGATAGGTATTGGATACACCTATATGCGGGGAAGT
Organism: uncultured Spirochaetales bacterium; assembly: GCA_964561715.1. Taxonomy (GTDB): domain Bacteria; phylum Spirochaetota; class Spirochaetia; order SZUA-6; family CAZLRN01; genus CAZLRN01. The sequence goes on along the minus strand of CAZLRN010000324.1, from coordinate 3,440 downwards.
GTTGGGATCCAAGGGATCCTGGGCGGCAATCAGCAGATAGAAGAGGTCAGATACGGTCCGGGACCGGGCGATGTGTATGTGCTCGAGCTCGAGGATCCGGATGTGTTCCTCGATTGGCAGGCCAGTTCCTTCGACTTGAAGGTTCAAGTCAGCAAAAACCTGCTCATCCTCACTCCCTTTTTCGGTGTGGGAGCTGCCTACGGAGAGTCCACCGCCGGTGGAGGTCTTCAGAGTGATGTTCTGATCGGCGGGGTGCCGATCACCGACGCTCAGATCGAGCAGATTAAAGAGTATTATGACACGATCGGTGTGCCTATTCCCGATCTCTCCACAAAAGGACTTATCATTACCTCGGATGCCAAGGGATGGGCATATCGGGTTTTTGGTGGAATCGGTTTGAACATCTTTCTGCTGAGACTAAACTTAAACGGAATGTATAACCTTACCACCGGCGCAATTGGCGCCTCCATCAATGGGAGCATCCAGTTTTAATATGCTGTGATATGCCGCCGTAAGGCCCATTTGACAGCGAGAATTTGACGGTGAGAAAGGTCGCCTATTCAGGCGGCCTTTTTTTTGCGTGCGCCCGGCTGCTAGAGCTCTCTGAGCATTCCTTTGCCGCTATCCTGTAGCTCTTTGGCCGCTTCGATGATTTCAGGCCACCAGTAGAGCAGCTCCCCGAATTGCCTGATAAGACGACGGCATAGCGCACGCGCTTCCTTGGGCTCTCTATCAGTAAAAAGAACCGTAGGGATATCGATATATTCGCTCTGAGCATACGTACGGAGAGTCTCTATGCGATTCAATACGTCATCGCACCAAAAGTCCGGAGAGCCGCTGTAAGTCTCGAGAAGCAGGTAGAGGTGCTGTATGTTTTGGCTTGTTTCAGTAAGCCTTCTTGTCTTTACAAATTCGGTGAAAGCTTTTTCTTCGAGACTACCAACACGTTTAAGGTAATCACCGAGAGATCGAAATCGATCGTTGATGTTCTTGATTTCATGAGAATATCTAAATGAGAGAACAAGAAGGATCACAAGATCCGCCATGTTGTTCGAAATTTGAGTTAGCTCCTCCGCTGCAAAATGCCTGCTTCCTGGTGGATCATGGTACACTCCAATGGGCAGGTATCCGATCAGTGCCTCGTTGAGACAGCTTCTGAGAGTTGCGCCGAAGAGTCCGTCTGAATTACGCGATGTAGGAAAGAATGGCGGAAGAATCTCCCTGTTGTCGAGTCCTATATTGGGCATCATAAAGAAGGAGCCCTCACTGATGGTGAATCGTTGCGCTTTCCTATCGACTTCACGAGTGAGAAGAGCCTCGCGGTAGAGTGATTCATTGCTCATGACTCGTTCCCGCACTTCTCCGGTTAGGTAGAGGAGCATGCCCGGTTGTCTTAATCCGGAGTCTCCGCAAATACCTGTCATAGTCGCTCGCACCTGTCCTCCTCCGCCCTGAAGAATGAAGGCTAACAGGCGGCCGATTTCCTCGAGATGCAATAGTCCATCCGATTCCGGAAGGCATTCACCCACACGCTTTCCGAGGAGCTTTTCGTGATAAGCGATGCAGTCCAAAGTTTCTGTGCTGATATTTGCCAGAAGCTCTTCTCTATCTCCATAAAAATATTTGTCCGTCGGATCGAAAACCGAGGAGATTTCGAGCTCATCTAGAGTGTTCTCCTGAATCGAGAATTGGAATATGGTGTCATCATCTGCGTGAATGAACATTTCTCCTATAGTGGAAATAAGCAGGGCGTTTCGGTTGACTCCTGGAGCGAACTCCATTCCTTCCTCATTATGGAGAGCAAAGTGTATCGCATCTTGGATGAGTTCATTTGGCCCAACGTACCGTGCCAGCTCCAGAGCAAACTGCCGCCGTTCTTCATCACCGGCATAGAGAACCTGTAAGCTTTTGTCCCTGACAATCTCTTTGAGGCGTATCTGTAGCTGCTTGCTGGTCTCTGCTGAAGAGCTATCATCGATGATTGTGAATGCGATCGGCCTTCCAAGCTTTTCCGACATTACCACAGCGCTCTCGAGAGATCTGAGAAGAGAATTGGTTCTATCTCGGGTTATCCAGCCAATGCGCCTAATAGCTCCCTCATGATCCCCGAAGCCATCATTCTCTCGCATTCCCTCGATAATCTCGCTTCTGGAATGCAGAAATCCTCGGCGCCAAAGTTCCACGATTCCTTCCCTGATTTCTGCTTTGTCCTCTCCAGACCATCCTTCGTTTTGAAGAAGCTCGATGTGCTCATCGACGGTGCGTAGCTTAGCAATTTTCTCGAGAAGCGCAGATAAATGTTTAGGCAGCGGTTCGACTGAAGAATCGCGATGAGTGTAGACGAAATCAGACTCTCGGCCCGCAGAGTAGGATATGGACGGCGTTGCTATGTATTCATCTTTGTCGTTGATGTTTTCTTTTCTTGATTGGGTTTTTCCTGCCATTTCTATTCCCGGCGAAATTGCTCCAATCTAAATGTAGCTTAAGCTGACTAGAGGCAGACGGCTAATCCCTTTCCGTCTTCGTGCAACTTACGCGACAGTTCGACGATCGAGGGCCAGCGGTACATAAGCTCCCCAAACTGACCGATACAATGCTGTATCCGCTTGTTCTCCGCTTCTATTGTTGAATCGTCTATGCTCTCACTTGATACGATTATCTTTCGTCTCTTAAGAAAGGCTCTTGCTGATTCCTGCAGCTCTTGTATGTCTTGTGCCCAGTAGTGCGGTGTGGATCCGTATCGGCTCAGCTGCGATTCCAATATATTGATGTAGGAGCTCAGATATGCCATCCAGCGAATCCGAATATAGTCCTCGAATTCCTCAAGAGCCAATGCACCTATATCCCTGAAGTGGCAACCCAGGTCCTGAAGTCTTTGAATTGCAGTCGCCGACTCAACAGAAGGTTGGAAGGTTTCGATCAGAAGGGTTACTAGATGCTCAATCTGTGGCTCGAAGCGCCGCACACTTTCCGGTCGAAGTCTACGAGCTTCCGGTGGATGGTGATAGACACATATTGGAAGATGCCCGATGAGAGCATCCTCAAAGCACGTACGCAAAATGAGCGCAAAGATACCTTCCTCATTTCTACCGGTAGTAAAGAATGGTGGTAGCATCTGCCTATTATCTATCGCAGCGTTGACGGTCATGAAGAATGCGCCATCGCTGATCGTCTTCCGTTCAACCGCTCTTACAATCTCTTTGCTTGTTAGAGCAGATTCGTAATTCTCCTTCGTTTCTAGTACGGTTTCTCGAGCTTGCCCTTCAAGCTGTAGCGCAAGTTTGGCGGAGCTCATGGCAGAATCTCCGCATATTCCGGTGAGTGTGAGCGCTATCCTTCCCTTGCCCTTATGTAGAAGGCGAGCGAAGCGAGGGCTCATGTGGCCTGTGAATATTTCTTGCTCATTGATCCGATGCTCTGGTCCGTGTAGAGGCAAGCAG